>NZ_CAWUDL010000065.1:0-38723 GCF_963920945.1 Anabaena sp. CCY 9402-a | reverse complement strand
AATCCTAAATTATATTGTATATTAATTTGTGTAATTAATTTTGTTTGATTACTTAACACTAAACATCTGTATCAATTTCAATCAATTTTAGTCGTGAAGATAAACCAGACTTAATTCTGACTTGGGATTTTAATACATCAAACTTGTCGGCTAGCAGTTTAATTAATTCCTCGTTAGCTTTCCCATCGACCGGTGGAGATTTTAAATATACAGTTAGGCTACCATCAGATTGTTCTGCAATTTTTTGCTGTTTTGAGTTGGGTTTAACTTTCACCTTTTTTTGCATAATCTGTATTATGTAATTTTTTTAGCCACAACCAACCTAAAATACACCCCAGTGCATAATGAGGAAAATCCCACCAAGCAAAGGTAGTACCTAGCAAGAGTTTACCTATTAATGTAGCGCGAACCTGATTTAACAGTGGTGGATGCCAAAGTTGGAGAATTTCTATAATGCAGGTAATAATAAAAACCCATATGGGAATTTGTTTGATAGCAGTTTGACTCCGGAAAAACCACAAGGCAAACAGACACCAAAATATTTCGTAAAATACTGCTGCTCCATAGTTATTTAACCATTGATGACCAAGACCTGGGTAATATTTAAATAAAAATCCCATCGCTACTACAATAAGCAGAGACAGGATAATCAATTTTGATTGGCTGCGATGATGAGGCATTTTGTAAAGGCTAAAAACTATGCCCGATTTTAGCCTTTAGGTATTAAAAATAGGGATTGGCGAGTGGGAGGAAACAGTAACGACTAATGAAATTTACGGGTATCTTCTACTACCAGCACCGACTACGCCGATTTTGTGGCGGTAGGAAAGTTCTGCACCGAACCAGCCGGAAATGCTAGTGAGAGTACCGACGATTAAGGAAAGTAATAGTCCCCAAGGTAAGATTTTGGCTTCAGCATCGCCTAGCCGCAGTAGGAAATTAACTACAGTCAAGGTTAAGAGAGAAACGTTGAGAATCAGGTGCGCCCAGCCTGCTTGACGCTTACGGACACGTTCGATTTGCAAAAAGTCGCTTAAACCAATAATTGCGGCGATCGCACCACTTGCTAATCCTAATCCAATTAACCAAAAGGAAGCCCTAGCCCAGAAGAAATCACGGGTTAACCAGTAGCCGAAATCGCTTCCCAAGGCGGCGGCTAAGAAGGCTATGGGGAAAATCACACTGAGGGGATGTAAAGGATGTCCGGCGATCGCTACTGTACTGGGTACACCTGTATCACGATATTCGCGATCGTCACTTTCAATAACTGGGGGAATATTGGGGAATGGTGTGGAAGTTGAGGAACTGGTAGAAGTTGTTTCTGTGGTTTCCATAATATTTGTCCTAGTTTTCAGCAAAGGGAATTTTTTCTACGTCCGCTTCGGCTTGCAGTGTGAGTTTACCTGTGTCTACTACTAGTTGTTGAACTCGCAAGCTCATTCCTTCTAAATCGAAGTTACTCGAGTCCAATATTTCGCTTGTTTGTGCTATTAAAGCTTTAGTTAATGCTGGTGAAATTTCTTCACCTTCACCATAGGTGACATTTTCTAGGGTTAGCTTTAATGGTGCGGTTTTAATATTTACATCTAGATTTCCTACTTCATCTAACTGGCTAGACAAACCAAATTCGGCTGCCTTATTCAACGCCTGCTCTCATATTCCAGAAGCATCTGGTATTTTTAATTAAACTCCTAAATATTCAATATCTTTGAGCCAATTTAGAAAAATAAGCTTTAAAATTTATCTATCTGACGACAGAGTAAATGCTAAATAACTATCCATCTAAAAGTAGAAGTATAACTTTGTGCCAATAAAAACCTTGATTTTCTATCCTGAGTTGATAGGTTAATCGTTCAAAAGAAAGATGGATATTACAAGTAAATATGTCAAATTTATCTTAGTAAGAATACGAGTATTTTTTCGAGGAGAACTCAAGATGGTATCAACTTTAGATGATACAAAACGCAATGCTATCGCTGCTAAATTGGCAGATATGAAATTAATTCAACAGTTGCTCATAGACAATGAGCAATTATTTTTGAGAGAATCTACTGATAATGAAATCAGCGATCGCTTCCGTACCATGCTCGATGATGATCGCAAAAATTTGGGGATTCTAGAAACTGTTAACGTGCAGTATGGTATCCAACAAGAACCACGCAATACAGTCAGAGAAATGGTGGACAAGCTTCGCCAATTAATGCAAGGCTCTCAATTGAACTTTTACGAAAAAGTATTTCAGCATGAATTGTTGAAGCATCAACAAGTCATGAGTGGAATGTTGATTCACAAAGCAGCACAAAAAGTTGGTGCTGATGTCATGGCTGCAATTGGGCCTCTCAACACCGTTAACTTTGAAAATCGCGCTCACCAAGAACAACTCAAAGGTATTTTGGAAATCTTAGGGGTGCGTGAACTGACTGGACAAGAAGTTGATCAAGGTATTTGGGGACGAGTCCAAGATGCAATGGCGGCTTTGACTGGCGCGGTAGGTAGTGCTGTCACCCAGGGTTCTGATAAACGGGATATGAATATCCAAGATGTGCTGCGCTTAGATCACAACAAAGTCAATATCCTGTTCACCGAAATACAGCAAAGCAACGATCCACAAAAGATTCAAGAGTATTTTGGTCAAATTTACAAGGATCTAACTGCTCACGCTGAAGCTGAAGAAGAAGTAGTCTACCCCAGAGTGCGTTCTTTCTATGGTGAAAGGGATACCCAAGAACTGTATGATGAGCAAGCGGACATGAAGCGAATGTTAGAGCAAATCAAGGCTCTGAGTCCTTCTACCTCTGAATTTAAAGATAGAGTTAGACAGTTGGCAGACATCGTGATGGATCACGTTCGTCAAGAAGAAAATACAATGTTTGCAGCAATTCGTAACAATCTCAGTTCAGACCAAACTGAGCAATTAGCTACACAATTTAAAGCTGCTAAAAGCCGCATTCAAGAAAGATTGGGTGGTAGAGCCACTGGTGCAGGTGTTTAAGGCTGATACTGTAGGCGATCGCTGATTCATAGATTGATTTAAGCTCATCCACTCCATGAAATAAGAGTGGGTGGGTTGTTTCGTTATTGTCTTTTTAGTTCAAAAAACTGATTTTATCTATTTTTTCCCACGGCAAATCTAGATCATCTCTACCTACATGACCATAAGCAGCTAGCTTTCTATAAAATCCACCTTTCGTCAATGAAGGTAAATGTCTTAAATTAAACTCTTTGAGAATACCTGCTAGGCGAAAATCAAAATATTTTTCTAACAAAATTGTGATTTCATCATCAGATATTATACCTGTGCCAAAAGTTTCTACTTGGATACTCACAGGGCGAGATAGACCGATAGAATAACTTAGTTGCACTTCACATTCATCTGCTAGGTTAGCGGCAACAACATTTTTAGCAGCATAACGAGCAGCATAAGCACCAACGCGATCTATTCTAATGGGGTCTTTACCGCTTAAAGCTGAACCACTATGTTTAGAATATTCACCATAGGTATCTATAGCGTTTTTTCTGCCTGTTAAACCAGAATGCACCGCAGGCCCCCCTACAATAAACGGGCCATCGGGATTGATAAATATTCTAGTTTCTGCATCTGGTTTAATTTCTTCATTTTCAAACACCGGAAAAATTACAGTTTCTCTAATATCATCCTGTAATTGTTTCAACTCAGGTTTTTTGCGTTTATTTTGACTAGCAACAATTGTAATACTATGAATTCTATAAGGACGACGATTTTTATATTCAACTCCTACTTGAGTTTTACCATCAGGAGTTAGATAATCGAGGATATTTTTATTTCTAACTTCACTCATTTTTCTAGCTAGTTTATGTGCTAACCATATGGGTAAGGGCATGAGTGTTTGTGTTTGCTTGCAAGCAAAACCAAAAACTGTCGCTTGGTTAGTTACCGTAATTTTTTCTATCTCTTCATCTGATAGTTTTTGCTCATCAAATAAGTGATATTGATCAGGAGGTAATTCTGTTAAGCTGGTTAAAACACTACAAGTTTTACCATTAAATTGTTTGTGGTTATAACCAACCTGATCAATAACTTGTCTGGCTATATTGGTAAAATCTACGTTGGCATTTGGTTCAAATCGGGCAGCTAGAAAAACAATCCCTGTCGCAACAGCACATTCTGTAATGACTCTGGCGTAGGGGTCTTGTTGTAAAAAACGATCGACGATCGCATCACTAATCTGATCACAAAGTTTATCAGGATGTCCCTCTGTCACCGATTCTGATGTAAACATGAAGTCTTTTTTCATAATTTACCTACTTTTGGGGATTGGGAATTGGGGTAAAATCTTCTCTGTAACCTGTCACCTGTAACCTGTCCCCAGTCCCTTTTGTTCCTTCATTCAGCAACAAAGGCAGTACAGCACTAGCACCAATGACAGCACCATCCACAAGATTAATTGGGGTGATTCTTAATAGACTCCTGAGTGGGGGAATGGCGATCGCTAAAACTTGAATGGCAAAAGAACCTGTAATGGCAGCATTTAAGTAAGGATTATTCGGGAGTTTTTCTTTACTAAAAATGCTGTGGGTTTCGGAACGGCTGCTAATTGTATGTAGCAGTTGGGCTGATGTCAGACTCATAAAGGCAATGGTGCTAGCCTGGGGAGTCATGCCATATCTGACGAGGCTGTAACCATAGGCGGCTAGGGTACTAGCAGAGATGACTGCTGATTCAAATGCAATTCTGCCAAAATCAGAATTTTTAATGATTGGTTCTTCTGGACTGCGGGGTGGTTGGCTTAATACTTCTGGTTCTGGTGCTTCCAACGCCAGAGATAAACCAGGGAAAATATCTGTGACTAAATTTAGCCATAGTAGTTGAATGGCATTCAAGGGTTCACCGATACCCACGCCTGTAGCGATAGTCATCACCATAATTTCGCTGAGGTTTGTAGACAGGAGAAAATGCACTGATTTACGAATGTTGTTGTAAATCGTCCTTCCGCGACTGACGGCGATAATCATGGTTTCGAGTCGGTCGTCTTCTAAGACTATATCTGCAACCTCACGGGCGACATCTGTACCACCTTTACCCATTGCGACACCAACTTGGGCAGCTTTTAAGGCGGGTGCATCGTTAATTCCATCGCCGGTCATGGCGACGACTTTACCTGCACTCTGCAAGGCTTGGACGATTTGCAGTTTGTTGCTGGGACTAATGCGGGCAAATACGTCTACTTTGTCGCTGAGGGCGGTTAAGGCTTCTGGGGTGAGGTTGTTGAGGTTGGTGGAGTCGAGAATTTCTAATTGAGTGTCGCGGTTTAATTCTAATTCTTTAGCGATCGCATAGGCGGTAGGACTTTGATCACCTGTAATCATTACGGTGTCAATTCCGGCATGATGGAAGTCGGCAATTAAGGCTTTTGCACCTTTTCTGATGGGGTCTGCCATTCCTACCAAACCCAACCAAATCAGGTCTGATTCATGGTTATGATTATTGCCATTGCAGTTGTAGTCTTCATCTATATGGCTGTAGGCTATGCCCAAAACTCGCAATGCTTTCCCGGCCATGCGATCGTTTTCAATTTCTATTGTCTGCCGTTCTGCGTCACTTAACGGCACTAGTTGGCCATTTTCTATCCTGCATTGGCATATTTGTGCTACTTCGGCGGGGCTACCTTTGACAGCTACAAATTTATTTTGATTATGAGTTTGGTGAATTGTACTCATAATGTTGCGGTTTTCGGAACGCAGGTTAGTTTGCAACAGAGGATATTTTTCTCGCAGGGCGATCGCATCTACTCCCGCCGCAATGGCCATGTAAATCAGGGCGTTTTCTGTAGCTGAACCTGTAACTGCATACTCCCCATCCGCCGATTTGCTGACTTCACTTTCATTACATAACACCGATACATGAATCAGCTTTAACAGTTCATCGTCAGCGTAGGGGTTGAGATTCTCCTCTCCAACTAGAAAGTCACCATCCGAAACTTTAATTTCTCTGGTATTGGCGTGAATTTCCACCACTGACATTTTATTTTCGGTGATTGTCCCGGTTTTATCCATGCAAATTGTCTGCACAGAACCTAAAGCTTCGACAGCAGCCAGACTCCGCACTAAAACTTTATGCTTCCGCATATCGCGGATACCTAAAGCTAAAGTGGTAGTGGCAATTGTGGGTAGTCCTTCGGGAACAGCCGCCACTGCTAAAGATATGGATGATTTCAGCATCTGTACTAAACCATATCCCCGCATTACTCCCATCCCAAAGACTAGTCCGCAAATTCCCATACTGATTAACACCAGTTGTCCGCCTACTGCGTCTAGTTGTTTGGCTAGGGGTGTTTCTGTGGCTTTGGCTGCGCCTACTAGCTGTTGAATTTTACCCATTTCTGTATATGTGCCGGTCGCCACCACCACCGCCAAGCCTTGACCGCCTGTGATATAAGTACCTTTGTAGGTCATATTGAAGCGATCGCCTAATGGCACATCTTCACCCATCAAAGATGCCGTAGTCTTATTAACGGGGATACTTTCACCAGTCAAAGCCGACTCATCAACATTTAGATTATCTGCTGCAATCAATCTGGCATCAGCTGCTATATAATTGCCTGGTTTGAGAATTAAAATATCTCCCACAACTATATTTTCGATGGGTATTTCTATAGACTTTCCATCCCTCATTACCCAAGCAGATGTTTGCTGATGATGTTTCAGGGAGTGAATAATTTTTTCTGACTGGCTTTCTGTGACATAACCAATCACTGCATTCAAGCCCACCACGCCTAAAATCACCGCAGCATCAATCAACCCACCAGTGAAAATTGATACTCCCGCCGCCACACCCAATAAAGCCACAGGTAAGGACTGAAACTGTTCAATGATGATGCTCAAATTAGACCGCAATTCAGTTTCTGCAAGGACATTCGCGCCATATTTACTCAAATTAATGGCAGCCGCTTGACTCGATAGCCCTGATTCCGGTGAAGTTTGGAAGGTATGGAGAACTTTATCTGTGGGGATTAAATGCCAATTATCTGTTCTTTGTTCTTCGACACTACTATGAGTTTTTGTGATTTTATGAGTAGGTTTTATTAATTTTGCCGTTTGAGTTGACGGCTGATTTTTTGTAAATTTTGATATAGCTTTTGCAAGCAAAGCTTGAATTTGTTGATAATTGTATTGTGGCGTAAAATTTACCAATAAATTCCCTGTTAATGTATTGGCATGGACTTGCCATATTGCTGGGTTTTTGACTAGCGATCGCTCTAAATATTCTTTTAATTCTATCGAACCATAAAGTTCTGTGATTTTATATCTGGCTCTCCCTTTAACTTGAGTATGTATTGCTTTAATCACAACAACCTTGACCCCTTCCATCTCTAAAAAGTTTGTTTTATACGTATATACGTATATACTTATTAAATAATCATAGTGTGACTAAATTCTAAAATATAGTTATTGAGCTTGTTAAGAGTTTCAAAGTTTTAATTACACACCATCAGTCATTTTCACTACATATGCACATGACTATGAAAATATGACTTCACATAAAAGCTTAATTAAAACAATTACTAGTGCCATCAGCCAAAAGTGACAGAAGGGTTTTGCCATTATTCACAAAACTGAAGCTGTAGAAGTGTCAGAATGTTAAGTGTAAACTTTAATCACAAACGCACTTATGCCGAAAGCTATTTGGAACGGGGCTGTTTTAGCTGAAAGCGACCAAACCGTCGTCGTAGAAGGCAACCATTATTTCCCATCTGACGCAATTAACAAGCAGTATTTCCAAGAAAGTGACACTCACACTACTTGTCCGTGGAAAGGTGTTGCTAGTTACTACAGCATCGCCGTTGATGGACAAGTCAACAAAGATGCAGCTTGGTACTATCCCAACGCCAAGGAGAAAGCTAAAAATATTGAGGGTTACGTTGCTTTCTGGAAAGGTGTAAAAGTCGAAAATAATTAGGAAAAACACCTATTTTTCTCTGTGTCTCCGTGTCTCTGTGGTGAACAAATTATTTTTAACCACAGAGGCACAGAGAATTAGTCTTACCATGCTTCTGCCCAATAGACAATTTCTGAGGCTGAACTATCAATAGCTACACCGTAACTATTACCGTGATTCCACTTAAAGCCGGCTCTACCTTTATTCTCGGCATTTAAGACTAATATTTCGAAGGAAGGGGGAAAAGACTCACCGCCAGAATCGCTGGTGTAAAACAAAGTGGTAGGTACACCATTAGGTAAATTGGCGTGGTCGTTACTGTCTCCACCCCGATATTGACGTTTTGCCAGTTTTCTGTATTGTGTCAGTAATTTTTCAATTTGTGCTGGTGATTGTTTGAGTCTAGCTTGAAAGAAAACACTTGCTTGGGAAACTCCCGGAGAGTAAGCAATGCGTAAATTCTCGGTATCCTGCGGTATTTCTTGAGGGAAATGTTTAATTTCGTTTTGACTTAACCAGAGTTGATGACGGATTTCTCGATAACGTGATGTATCAGTGATTACTTGATTAGGGCTACTGCTACTAAACGCTCTTCTTAGAAAGAAACTCCCGCCGACAACGCCAACACTGCCTAGGGAGAATAAAACTATCATCGTGAATTTGACAAAGTGCGATCGCTTCATAGCGTTGGGTAGCTTCTAAGGTTTATAGCTATATACCCAATTACTAAACTAAAACCGTAATATTTCGGAGACGGATCTAGGTATTTTGATGAAATCTTTGTCTAATCAGGGAAAATACGAAGTTAGCGTAAAATTTTCATGAAGAATATCTGGCTATCTAGTTAAAAACCACAGGTAACTATTTTCAACATTTTAGCCATTATTAGCTGACTTTCCACATAACTTGAAAAGTCAGCTTTGTGCTGGGTGCAAAATGTGGTTTTATCCCCCTAAATTCCCTGCGGGTACTCTGCGAGAACGCCTTTGGCGAACGCGGTAGCGTCTGTCTACGACACGCTACGCGTTTCCTTCTCTGTAGAGACGCTACCGCGAACGGAACACTACGTGAACGCGTTAGCGTCCCGCAGGGAACGTAAGAGAAGCAAGCTAAGGAGAGGGGTTTTTAAATTCGTCTCAATTATATTAATGTTGGGTTTCACTTTGTTCAACCCAACCTACTTGTGATTTAACCTTGATGGCGTGGTGTGTTGAAGGCTTCCCAGCCGGCTTTTAATGCGTGTTGTAGACGGGTATTAAAGTCTACAAACTCTTTCATCATTAAGTGCCAGTTTCTTTCTGCTTCTTCTTGAAACACTACCCAGAAATATTCTAGGCGATCGCTATCAATGATTTTTTCTTTTTCAATGGTTTCCCGTGCTTTGCGAACCGCTTTTAAGTAAGTCTCACGGGTGAGAGTTCCGGCTGATTCGGCTTCCGATTGAGCGCGTCTTCTGAGGGCTTCAATTAGTGCTTTGGTTTCGCGCTTCAATTCATCAGTTTCGCCAGCCATTTCGGTTTCTACAAGTTCGTCAGTTTGTGAACTAACCTCTACTACTATTGTGGATTCAACGATTTCGACAGATTCGATATTGTCATTATTCATGGTTGAAACATCCTTTTAGTCAACAGTTATTAGTCATTAGTCATTCCCCCCTACACCTGATTCCTGACTACCTACTCCCTGCAATTTGTTGTTCTAATTTCAGCAATTGTTCAACTCGTGCTTCAGTAGCGGGGTGACTGGAGAATAAGTTACCGAGAAATTGTCCAGAGATGGGATTGATAATTAATAGTGGCTCAAAGGCAGGGTTGGCATTTAAAGGTAGTTGTCGCGCAGTGGCTTCTAATCTTTGCAATGCACGGGCTAAGGCACGGGGATTACCTGTTAATCTAGCAGAACCTGCATCAGCAGAAAACTCTCTTGTGCGGGATATTGCTAACTGAATAATTGTGGCAGCTATAGGAGCTAGAACAACCGTTAATAATACTCCTAAAGGATTACCTCTTTCGTTATTTCGTCCACCTCCACCACCAAACCATAAGCTATAACTCAGCATCTGCGCTAAGAAAGAAATTGCACCAGCAACGGTAGCAGCAACAGCTTGGGTTAAGGTGTCACGATTAATAATGTGAGTCAATTCGTGAGCAATTACACCTTCTAACTCATCCTCTGGCAAGATATTCAAAATACCTTCAGTGACGGCTACAGCCGCGTGTTCTGGATCTCTTCCTGTGGCGAAAGCATTAGCTGTTTGGCTGGGGATTATATAAACTCCTGGTGTGGGAATATTAGCACGTTGTG
The DNA here is from genome assembly GCF_963920945.1 of Anabaena sp. CCY 9402-a. Lineage (NCBI taxonomy): Bacteria > Bacillati > Cyanobacteriota > Cyanophyceae > Nostocales > Nostocaceae > Anabaena > Anabaena sp. CCY 9402-a. The sequence continues at coordinate 28,504 of NZ_CAWUDL010000065.1, read as the reverse complement.
ACAATCGCTCTACCATGCGATATAGTCCTGGTGCTTGGCTTTCACTTACAGGCTGGGCGCGGTAAACAGCGAGGGCAATTTTGTCTGATTGATACCAAGAAAATAAGTTAGTCACTGCTGCTAATCCAATACCTATAATTACGCCGCTAGTACCACCAATTACCCAATAACTAATAGCAATTAATAAGCCACTGAGGGCAGCAAGTAAAGCAAGTGTTTTGAATTGATTTCCCATTTTTATGCTCTCCTGCTTATGCTGTCTTGATTTTTTACAAGAACATTGCTTGGTTATAGGGAGCATCCCAAAACGCAGAGGGGCGCAGAGGTTCACGCGGAGGGGCGCGGAGGTTTTATGAAGAAATTGGGATGCTCTCAAGTTGTACTTTGATTGTATCTATCTCATCAGGGCTTTATCAGGTAGAAATTGTGTCCCAATATAAGTACGGTTTTCACTATCAAATGGGAAATATATGTTTTGGTATTTATTAATATTCATTTTTTGTTGTTTGTATTGCAGAATAATTTTTTATCATTAATTCATAATTTAATATTAAATTAAGCGCAAATTTTATTGTGATTTTATAGTTATTTCCAGCTAATTGGCTAGATGATATTGTCGGTAAGTAGTCGCTATCTTCTAAAGTTTTGATGTATCACAAAAGTTAAACATGGTATTATCAAGGTGAATAATGGCAATGGAGCTTGCCAAAACCGCTATTCCAGTGCAAAAACTATAATCTGGAAAGCTGATAGCTCCTACTTACCTAGCTGATTGTGGGGTAGTAGGAGCTTTGTCGTATTTATCTCCAGACTTCCCTGTAGTCAGTATTCGTCTAAATTGCTGCTATGGGGGTCGTAGGATGTTATTTAGCATAGTGTGGATTTTAATGATGGGCTTTTTTGTCGGTCAAATTGCCCGTCGTTTAGGCGCACCACCTTTAATTGGGATGATTTTAGTGGGTATTGTTCTCAGTCCTCCAGTTCTGAATGTCATTTCTCCAGAGGTGTTGGGTGCTGCTGATGAATTGAGAACTGTAGCAGTAATGATTATTTTAATGAAAGCTGGACTGGGATTAGACCGGGAAAAACTGGCTCAACAGGGAACTGTGGCGTTACGTTTGGGATTTTTGCCGGCGATGTGTGAAGCGATCGCGATCGCCATTGCTGCTATGGTGATATTCCAATTTAATTTGACCACAGGGTTACTTTTAGGCTGCATTATCGGCGCGGAGTCTCCGGCTGTGATTGTTCCCGGAATGTTGCGCCTCAAAAGTTTAGGTTTGGGTGTAACTAAAGGTATCCCCGACGCAATTTTAACTGGTAGTGCTTTATCTGATGTATTGTTATTACTGGTTTTTAGCTTGTTGCTAAATTTCTTGCGGGATGGTGGTGTTGAGCAAATTACTCTGTTTGGGGGATTTACTGTCAACACAGTGTATTTGCTGCCATTTCAAGTAATGCTACAAGTTTTCTTAGGCGTTTTATTTGGTTATTTTGCGGCGCGTTTACTAGTTTTAGTCTTAACAAAACAAAACTGGACTCAAAATGCTGTCCAAGATACAGTAATCGCCGCAGGGTTAGCATTATTGCTGGTACTTATCGCTAATACATTGCCTTACTTTTCTGGATATTTGGCAACAATGGCGATGGGATTTTTTTTAATTGAACTAGATGCTCCCTTAGCTAGAAGATTGCGGGGCGGGTTTGATAGTTTATGGGTAGTAGCTGAGATTTTTTTGTTTGTTTTGTTAGGAGCAAGTATTCAATTACAAACATTAGAAAAAGTTTTATTACCCGGTATTTTAATTTTGGTAATTGGTTTATTTATCGGGCGGATGATTGGCTGGTATCTCTCAACTTTGGGTAGTAGTTGGAATTGGCATGAAAGATTATTTTTACTACCGGGTAACTCTGCTAAAGCTACTGTACAAGCGGCGATTGGGGCAATTCCTTTAGCTCAGGGTATTGCAGGAGGTGAGATAATATTAGCGATCGCAGCTCTTTCGATTCTCATTACAGCACCTTTGGGGGCTTGGTCTACAGCTTTTTTTGCCCCTAAATTGCTAACTAGAGGTGAAGTTGACCCCACAAAGGTGACAGTTGCTACTCAAACTATATTACTAGCAGCAGTCGATACATCTAGTTTAGCAACAGAAGTTTTAACTAAAGTTGCAGATTTGGCACGTCGTAGTCATGGTGAAGCAATCGTTCTGCACGTAGTTAATACCTCAACCCTGTCAGATATTCAAAGATTACAAGAACAAGCCAAACAAATATTATCTGATATTAGATATGAATTTCTGGTTGTAACAGGTGCTGTTCCAGAAACAATTATTCATATTGCTGAAACTTATCAGGTGACAGAAATTGTGATGGGGAAACGTGGACATCAACCCTTAGACATACTGATTGGTTCAGTATCACAAGCAGTTTTAGAAATGAGTTCAATACCTGTAATATTGCTGGAAAACAGCAAAAGGTAGGTTCAGTATGGGATTTGGGTTAAAAAGTTTATTCGAGCATAGTGTGCAATTACTAACTATTGCACCAAGATTAGTCCCAGAAGTATTGCAACAGCCGTCAGTTCGTAATCCTGTAGCTGTAAGTTTAGGTGCGATCGCAGGTGCTTTAAGTCGCTACTATTTCAGCTTGTGGTTTGCTCAACGCTTCGGTACAAGTTTTCCCTATGGCACGTTTTTCATCAATATTAGCGGCTGTTTAGCTATGGGTTTCTTTTTCACACTTGCTTTAGAACGAGTAGCAATAATTTCTCCAGAATTACGCTTATTGGTAGCTGTAGGATTTTTAGGTGCTTATACTACTTTTTCTACCTATGCGTTAGATACTGTTAACCTTTTAGATATACCGTTTCTCAGTCTAGTGAAGTACAGTAGCAAGAATGTTGTAAAATTGATTACAAGATTTAATCGCTTTACCGCAGATAATAAAAGGTCTCAAGTCTGAACAGTTACTACTAACAGTTACTAAGTTATTTAAACCTATATCAATTGCTGCTCTTCTATTATTGCTTTCTAAGGTGGTTTCTTCTTGTTCATACACTGCCTCATTAATGTAGACGTTATTTTTGGGAATAATTCTAACTTCTTCAATATCTGTCAGTTGGGTTTTGACAGATATTGCTAATCCTGAAGGGTAGATTAACCCTTTTTTTAAGAATTTTTGGGTAATAGCCTGATTATTAAAAGTTAAAATATTTCTCCCCTGAAGCTTATGTTTATATCTAGGTAACTTGGGTTTACCTAAATATTTTTCTGGATTTTTTTGTATTCTTCTTTAGCTGACTTGTAAAATTTAAAGCATTTATCAACTTGTCTAAATACCAATTGAGCAACTTTACTCGGTAACGCTTTATAATCATCACTCTTTTTTAGTGAGTGATATATTTGATTCAATGTTGGTATTGCTTGATTCTGAAAGAAAGCTTGACGACATAAATAAACAGCACAGTTGAACAGGTTCTTTAACAAAAATGACATTTTATCAATTTTTTTGAACCATTGATGATTCTACTTGATTATATGTCGCTCCACTAATCGCATTTTGACTCCACACAGTCTGATAACTGATTCATGGGTGATTTGATGTAGTCAGATAATTTCATGTGGAGAATAATACCATAGATGTTAATATCTGACTATATTTTTGTTATTTAAGCCCAATACCATAGATGTTAATATCTGACTATATTTTTGTTATTTAAGCCCAATACTTAAATTGGGTAGACTCGATAAGGTCAACCTGAGTATAAGTACGTTGCAACCAATATCAGTGCCAACTACCCCGAGACGCTATTTTTTCCCATCCTTCCTTAAATAGAGAGAGAAAACTAGATGCTGAATTTAGTTTCGGCTGACTGTTTGAGTGTTAATACTCAATCGGTTCAGCAGCAACAACGGATTATTGCGGCCATTGATATGGGGACAAATTCCCTGCACATGGTGATAGTCAGGATTGACCCGACTTTACCAGCTTTTAGCATTATTGGTAAAGAAAAAGAAACCGTGCGCTTGGGCGATCGCGATATTGCTACTGGGGAGTTAAAACCAGAAATCATGGCAAAAGCGATCGCTGCTTTGGAACGCTTCCAAAAAGTCGCTAAAACTGCTAATGCAGAAACCATCATCGCTGTCGCCACTAGTGCGGTGCGGGAAGCTCCCAACGGTAAAGATTTTTTACACAAAGTAGAATCGGAGTTGGGTTTATGCGTTGACTTGATTTCTGGTCAAGAAGAAGCGCGACGCATCTATTTAGGTGTACTGTCGGGGATGGAGTTCCATAACCAGCCTCACATCATTATTGATATTGGCGGGGGTTCTACAGAAATCATTTTGGGCGACAGTCACGAACCACGTACTCTCACTAGCACTAAAGTCGGTGCAGTGCGCCTGACTACTGAGTTAATCAGTTCTGACCCCATCTTAGATGTTGAGTTTCAGTACCTACAAGCCTACACGCGGGGGATGTTGGAACGTTCTGTAGATGAAGTCTTAGCCAATCTCCAGTTTGGCGAATTTCCCAAATTAATTGGTACTTCTGGCACGATTGAAACCATCGCCGCAATTCATGCGCGGGAAAAGTTGGGTACTATCCCTTCTACCCTAAATGGCTATAAATTCAGCCTCCCAGACTTGCAAGAATGGGTAAATCGCTTGCAGAAAATGACTAATGCCGAAATAGCAGCCATACCCGGTATGCCAGAGAAACGATCTGAAGTCATTTTAGCCGGGGCGGTGGTTTTACAAGAAGCAATGATGCTTTTGGGTGTAGATTCTATCTCAACCTGTGGGCGAGCCTTGCGGGAAGGTGTGATTGTTGACTGGATGTTAAGCCACGGCTTAATTGAAGATAGACTGCGCTTTCAAAGTTCAGTTCGTGAGCGTAGCGTGTTGAAGCAGGCGAGTAAGTACCAGGTCAATTTAGCATATAGCGATCGCGTGGCAGCTTTTGCTTTAAGTTTATTTGACCAAACCCAAGGACAACTCCATCATTGGGGAACAAATGAACGACAATTACTTTGGGCGGCAGCAATATTACACAATTGCGGTCATCATATTAGTCATTCGTCGCACCATAAACACTCTTACTATCTCATTCGGAATAGTGAATTGCTCGGCTACAACGAAACCGAGATCGAAATTATTGCCAATTTAGCTCGTTATCACCGCAAATCACCACCCAAAAAGAGACACGAAAATTACCGTAATTTGTTGAGTAAAGAGCATCGCCAAATCGTTAGTCAATTAAGTGCGCTGTTAAGATTAGCCGTAGCATTAGATAGACGACAAATCGGTGCGATCGCTCAAATCAAATGTGATTATTATCGCCAACTACAGCAGTTCAATTTGCTGATTTATTCAGCCAAGCCAGGTGATGACTGTGCGTTAGAACTCTGGAGTTTAGACCTTAAAAAAGGAGTGTTTGAAGCAGAATTTGAGGTGAAATTAGTAGCTCATTTAGAAAAATCTGCGATTCCTCATTTCTCCTAAATAGTAGGGTGCGTTAACGAAGTAACGCACCTATTCATTAATTTTGATGCCTGTCGGGAATATCCTGATTGAACCTCAAAAAAATTTACAACCTTCTGATCTCTGCCTTTCTTCGGTCAGACGTCACCCTTGACGAGACAATGCAATTGCATTACTTTGATAATAGAGTTTAACCAACAGGTTGAGAAGTAGCTATGGCTATAAAACTAGCCCTATGTTCAGAATCTACCCTTACTGATCGTTATCAGACAACAATTCCTGATCCGATTCGCAAAGCTCTTGGCTTGAATAAGCGTGATAAAATCTGCTACACCATCCAACCCGACGGTCAGGTAGTGATTTCTCGTGTTGATCAAACACAAAGTGATCCAATAATTGGGAAGTTTATACATTTTCTGGCAGAAGATATTGAGAAAAATCCACAGCACTTAAAGGCAATTAGCACTGATCTAGTAAGTCATATTCAGTCCTTAGTTGCTGAAGTTGATTTTGATCTTGATGCACCACTTGTAGATGAGGATGAATAGATTTGTCCTTAAATCAGCCGCTAGTAATTAATGGGTGGAATATATTTGCTCATGCTCTCTTCCTGAACCAGGTTGAAGAACTTTTGATGCAAGTTGAATATTTACGGGAAAAATATCCTCAAGACTACAAAAAGAAAAATGCTGCGAAGCGTCTAGGGGCGATCGCACGATTGGCATTTGATGTTATTCCTCAAGATCCAACCCGTAGTGATTACCGTCAAGGAACTACTCTTGGTGATGATTACAAGCACTGGTTTAGAGCAAAATTTTTTCAGCAGTACCGCCTATTTTTTCGATATCATCAGGAAAGCAAAATTATTGTGTTTGCTTGGGTTAACGATGAGAACTCTAAGCGAGCATATAACAGTAATAGAGATGCTTATCAAGTTTTTCAGCAAATGCTTGATAGTGGTCATCCTCCCAATGATTGGGATGATTTGCTCACAGAGGCAAAGCAAGAAATTCATCGGTTACAAAATGTAATCAATGCAGAAAAACAAGACGAAATTCCGCCATTCCCTAATCCCTAAGTATTATTTCCTTCACAAAAAGACACAATTGGGTAGAATTGGTTAAAGAAATCTCTGCATCTGTAAACCAAAGGCATCAGCAAACCCATGCAACTGAAACTCAGTGCATCTAAACTACCCCTCGCACCTCTACTGCTCATCGCACCCTTTTTCCTCTGGGGAACGGCAATGGTAGCGATGAAAGGAGTCATTCCCCATACCACCCCCTTATTTATGGCGGGGTTGCGGTTGCTACCGGCGGGAGTGTTAATTTTAATTGTCGCGGCACTTATGGGTAGACCCCAACCTACAGGTTGGAAAGCATGGCTGTGGATTGGTTTATTTGGCGTAGTTGATGGCACTTTATTTCAAGGCTTTTTAGCCGAAGGATTAGTTAGAACCAGTGCCGGGTTAGGTTCAGTGATGATTGATTCCCAACCTTTGGCAGTGGCGTTGCTGTCGTTGTGGCTATTTCAAGAACGTATTGGTTTATGGGGATGCCTAGGGTTAAGCTTGGGAGTCATGGGTATTAGTTTAATTGGCTTACCCGATGAGTGGATTTTCAGCATATTTGGGACTGCTTCAGAGGTCACAATCGGCAACTGGCAAAACCTTTTTGCTAGTGGTGAATGGCTGATGCTGTTAGCCGCTTTGTCTATGGCTGTCGGAACAGTCTTAATTAGATATGTGACCAAGTATACTGACCCAGTGACAGCTACAGGATGGCATATGATTTTGGGCGGCTTGCCATTATGGAGCGTTTCATCGGTTGTAGAATCTCAGCAATGGCAAAGTCTTGTGACTTCTGATTGGTTGGCTTTGGGTTATGCTACCGTGTTCGGTAGTGCGATCGCCTACGCTTTATTTTTCTACTTTGCCTCTAGTGGTAGCCTTACCAGTCTGAGTTCTCTAACTTTTCTCACTCCAGTCTTTGCTCTCCTATTCGGTCATCTCTTACTCTCAGAAGTTCTCAGTACATTGCAGTGGGTAGGAGTATTTCTCACTTTAGTCAGCATCTACCTCATCAATCAGCGTGATAACTTGGCAGGGCAAAATAAACATCTGGCGGTGGAAGAAACAGCTAATAAACAGCAAACACAACTTGCAGAAGCATCTACAAAGCAGCTGAATCCTGTAACGGTATCCGTCAGAAAATCTGAATCAGAAACGCTGTCCTAATTCCATTTTGGATGGTGTTTGCCTAGCTTCTCATATCCCTACGGGTGCTACCAGTCCTGTTGGTGACAACTACCATACTTCAATTAACAGTAGCCCCAAGCTTCATTTGATGATTTTATCTCAACCTGATTGTGGTATAAACGATTTATTGTTAAAACAGAAAAAAAATAGAAATCAATAATTAGTTAAGGTAATATAGTTTACATAATTTTTACAAAAAATCAAGCTTTATTTGCCATGTAAAAGTTAATATTTAGGCAGATTCTATCACTTCCCTAGCACTTTCATGCTGCAATTTTGAACTTAATATGAGGCTATACCGCTCCTCAATTTTAATCATCACCTATTTTTCTTGCCTGGGTTTTTACTTAAATCGCGCCAGCGCAACCACAACTAACCTAGTACCTAAAGTCTGGTATCTGGCACAAGTCAGTTCCGCTAGACCAACTAAGCCAGTTGTTCTCACACCAGGTAGTCAAGGATTAGATGTGCAGAACCTGCAAACTCAATTAACGGAGTTAGGGTACTATGATGACCTGATAGATGGAAAATATGGTCAAAGTACGAAAAATGCTGTAGTTCAATTCCAGACAGCCAAGGGTTTAAAAAGGGTGGATGGTTTTGCAGACCTGACAACCCAAAAGACTCTGCAAGCAGCATTTGCAGGCAAAAAAACGCAACTAGCCATCTCTCCTGTGACTGAGATTGCCAATTCAACCATCCCATCCACTACCAAACCCCAGTCCGACCAGAGAGATTTCATTTGGTGGTTAATATTGGGTTTAGGAACTTTAGGCAGTATTGGGGCTATCCTGTTTTTATTAAGATGGTATGAGCAAAACAACGAAGAAAAATTACCTCAAAAACTAGGGATAAGATTTTTAAGTCCAGCTAAAGAAGATAAAGTTCCACTAGCTTTACAAGAAGTGGCAAAGACACCCGTTAATCAAGAAAATACGGCTCAATTCACAAATTCACCCACAGCTAGCGCATCAATTTCTACAACAGCAATGCCTGTAGAAACAACTTCTCGTATCACCAAACTCAGCATTGTTGATGAACTGATTAGAGATTTACGTAGTACAGACCCCAGCAAGCGACACAAAGCCATTTGGGATTTAGGTCAGCAGGGTGATTCACGAGCAATTCAACCATTGGTCAACCTGTTGATTGATGCCGATTCTCAACAACGCAGTTTAATTTTGGCTTCTTTGTCAGAAATTAACATCCGCACACTCAAACCCATCAACCGGGCTTTAGCAGTCTCCATGCAGGATGACAGTCCAAAAGTACGGCAAAATGCCATCCGTGACTTGACCCGTGTTTATGACATGATGGGACAAATGAGCCAAATGTTAAATCATGCCCTGGATGACCCCGATTCTGAAGTCCAGGCTACAGCTAGGTATGCTCTGACTCAAATGAATAGAATGCGAAATGTATCTAATAGTCAGATTTCACCGGGAGATAGTCAAGATGGACAAGGGATAGGTGACAAGGGATAGGTGACAGGTGACAGGTGGCAGGGGATTAGGAAAACAAGGGAGAATTTTTCCTAATCCCCTATGCGCAATTTCCTACAGATTAGTTTCAATCAATTGGCGATACTCGCTTTTTTGTTTGACACCTTTCACTTCCTTTAATAGTTCTTTATTCTTGAAGACTTGAATTGTCGGTGTTCCTGTGACGCCAGCATTTTCGGCAATGTCGCGGTCTTTGTCGATGTCAATTTCTACAAAGTGGATTTTACTTGCAAATTCATCCACTACTTTATTTAAAATTGGCTTGAGGGTGTGACAAGGGCCACAACCAGGGGCGATGTATTTGACAACGACTAGGCGATCGCTTTCGTGGAATAATTTCCTTAGAGCATAACCCCCCTCATGGCGAGTTGCAGCCAAATCAAATTCCGCCGCTTGTTCCGCTTCCGTTTTTTGCTGTGCTGGTTGAGATTCTAGCTCATTATTAATAGTCTGCTGTTGATGGAACTCGTGAATCAAAGCATTCGCAGACAACCAACGTTCCGCCAACAACGCCGCCGCACAGCCACTACCAGCCGCCGTAATTGCTTGGCGATATTCATGGTCTTGCACGTCACCAGCCGCAAATACACCCTCTACACTGGTTTCTGGTGAACCATGTTTAGTGACAATGTAACCCACCTCGTCTAGTTCCAATTGCCCCTGAAATAAAGCAGTATTAGGCGTGTGACCAATGGCGTAGAATAAACCCTTCGCTGGCAGTTTGGTTTCTTCGCCAGTTTTATGATTGTGGACTGTTATCCCTTCCATGTGACTGCTACCGAATATATCTACAGCCTCAGTGTTCCAATGCACTTGGATTTTAGGATTACTCAACACTCGGTCTTGCATGGCTTTAGAAGCCCGCATTTTATCAGACCGTACTAACAAATTCACTTTCGAGCCGTACTTGGTTAAATAAATAGACTCCTCCGCCGCCGAGTCACCAGCACCAACCACCGCTAATTCTGCACCGTGGAAAATCGGTGTTGCACCATCGCAAATTGCACAAGCAGAAATTCCCCGACTCCAGAATTGATGTTCACTGGGTAAACCCAAACGTTTAGCTGTCGCACCAGTGGCAATAATTATAGTGTGCGCCTGGACTTCCCTTTCTTCAGAACGGATAGTAAAAGGACGCTGACTTAAATCAACTGAAATCACATCCTCAGTATATAACTGGGCCCCCCAACGCTCCGCCTGCGCCTTCATTCTATCCATGAGTTCCGGCCCCGTTATCCCTTGGGGAAATCCTGGAAAATTCTCAACTTCCGTTGTCGTCATCAGTTGACCACCAGGTAAACCCCCAACTTGGAAACCTTCAAATACCACAGGTTTTAAATTAGCTCGTCCAGCATAAATAGCCGCAGTGTATCCTGCTGGCCCAGAACCGATAATTACTAAGTTTTCTACAGTCTGATTAGTCATAATAATTATCTGAACTCATAACGACTACGCTTAATATAGCATAGCATACTGCGATCGCCTACGGTGGGGCGTAGCCCATCGCCAAAGCTGTGTGGTAGGCGTTGTCTCGTAGAGATAGCTTTCCGCCCACCGTAGGTGATCGCCTCAAAAATTTGCTTTGTTGAGGAATCCGGCATGGCGGGCTTCATCACGCGCCATCAATTGAACTGATTTTAAAGCAGCGATCGCTCATCGCTGTCGGGAATGACAAAAAAATGCCACTATCGCTATATTGTCATATTCCCTTTTGTGAAAGTGCCTGTTATTTTTGTGGTTGCAATACCATCATTACCCCAAATAAAAAACTTGCTGAACCTTATCTGAATTACGAGTCGTGATATTCAGCAGGTAGCATCTTTAATTGATCACCAACGTCCCATTCAACAATTGCATGGGGGTGGTGGTACTCCTAACTATTTATCTCTGCGTCAAGTTGAGACTCTCTGGTACACCTTGAATCATTGTTTTGATTTTGATGATGATGCGGCAATTTCTATTGAAGTCAATCCCCGGTTCTTGGACAGAGATTACCTCTTTGCTTTGAAAAATTTGGGTTTTAATCGCATCAGTTTTGGGATTCAAGACTTTAATTTTCAGGTACAGCAGGCTGTTAACCGGATTCAGCCGGAAGATATGCTATTTCAGGTAATGAATTGGGTACGAAAGGCTGGATTTACTAGTGTTAATGTTGATTTAATTTATGGGTTGCCTTATCAAACCCTAGATACTTTTAAAAGTACCATCCGCAACATCGCGGCTGTATTTGATACTTATCTACAAGAACGGTCAAATACTGGGTTTTCTAAAGCAATTTAAAAATTGGTCAGAGGAATTTAAAAATACCATTTATGATGCAGGCAGAAAAAATCTTGTCAAAATTAAGAAAAGTATAATTAAACTACTAATCCAAAGAGCCAAAGAACCCCAACTAACTGAATCTTGGCTGACTTTCTGCCATAAGTTAGTAACTAGGTTATTCCGAACAGCCATATGAAAAACTCCGATTTTTATTAAATTCAACTGTTAAAGTCCAGCAATTAGACAAATGCCATCGCTAATAAATTGATCCAGCTAGAAAATACCAGAGGTCAAGATATTTTCTAGCTAAGATTAAAACAAAAGTTTACAAAAATATATTTGTTAATGCTTATATTCATTTTCCTATATCAAAATATTAAATATTCTCAGATGGGTAATCTTGAAAAAAATCTTAATGCTGACTTGACTTTGTATAAAAAGTAGTAAGCCAGATACATATCCTAAATTATTGCTGAGACTAGCGTGCGATCGCATTAGTGAACGAATCTTACAACAAACCGAAAGTCTCAAAGCTTTGCAGAACACAAAAACAATTTTTTAACCCATAAAAAAACACCCTAAAGTTAGGGTGCAAGTTTACCAAGCAGCATGAACATTATGAATTGGTATTAGGCGATCGCTGATTTTTGTTATCATCTAAAAATGAACAGGAAACTTCGAGTCAAAAGGTAGAGCGTAAGCGTAGCCAGCCGTAGGCATCGCCTTCACAACACCATCATTTCACCTCAAAACAAGAACGTTCTCGTTTGAAACACGAAACTTTGAATTTAGAACATGAAACTTCGAGTTCAAAACACGAAACTTTGAGTTCAGAGCATAAAACTTCGAGTTCAGAACACGAACATTCTCACTTGCAACAGGAAACTTCGAGTTCAGAACACGAAAGTTGGAGATGAGAACATCAAAGTTTGTGTTTGAATGTAGAAAAGCATCGCCGCCAGCATCGCGTATTCAAGAATGAACCTGATTATTCTGGCTGTGAGTTTAAAAGCTGACGCAAAGATGCTAAATTGTTACCCACGGTCACAGTATTAGGATGATTGACCCCTAACCGTTGCTCACAAATATCTAAAGCTTGGATGAACAAGAATTCGGCTTCGCTGTATTTCCCTTGGGAGTAGTAGAGTAGAGCTAGGTTGTTGAGGCTATTGGCGACAGATGGATGTTCTTCACCCAGGAGTTTACGTCGCAATGCCAAAGCTTGGATGTAAAAGGGTTCGGCTTCGCTGTATTTTCCTTGGAATTTATAGAGTGTTGCTAGGTTGTTGAGGCTAAGTGCAACATCTGGATGTTCTTCACCCAATAGTTTGCGCGACAGTGCCAAAGCTTGGATGTACAAGGGTTTGGCTTGGCTGTATTTCCCTTGGGAGTTGTAGAGATAAGCTAGGTTGTTGAGGCTAGTGGCGACATTTGGATGTTCTTCACCCAGGAGTTTACGAAACAGAGCCAAAGCTTGGATGTACAAGGGTTCGGCTTCACTGTATTTACCTTGGGAGGAGTAGAGTCCAGCTAGGTTGTTGAGGCTAAATGCAACATCTGGATGTTCTTCACCCAGGAGTTTGCGCCGCAGTGCCAAAGATTGGATGTACAAGGGTTCGGCTTCGCTGTATTTCCCTTGGGAGTCGTAGAGTGTTGCTAGGTTGTGGAGGCTTTGGGCGACATCTGGATGTTTTTCACCCAGGAGTTTGCGCCGCAGAGCCAAAGCTTGGATGTACAAAGGTTCGGCTTCGCTGTATTTCCCTTGGGAGTTGTAGAGTCCAGCTAGGTTGTTGAGGCTAAGTGCAACATCTGGATGTTCTTCACCCAATAGTTTGCGCCGCAGAGCCAAAGCTTGGATGTACAGGGGTTCGGCTTCGCTGTATTTCCCTTGGGAGTTGTAGAGTCCAGCTAGGTTGTTGAGGCTAGTGGCGACATCTGGATGTTCTTCACCCAATAGTTTGCGCCGCAGAGCCAAAGCTTGGATATACAAGGGTTGGGCTTCGCTGTATCTGCCTTGGGATTTGTAGAGTGCTGCTAGGTTGTTGAGGCTAGTGGCGACAGATGGATGTTCTTCACCCATGAGTTTGCGCCGCAGTACCAAAGCTTGAATGTACAAGGGTTGGGCTTCGCTGTATTTACCTTGGGAGGAGTAGAGTCCAGCTAGGTTGTTGAGGCTAAATGCAACATCTGGATGTTCTTCACCCAGGAGTTTGCGCCGCAGTGCCAAAGATTGGATGTACAAGGGTTCGGCTTCGCTGTATTTCCCTTGGGAGTCGTAGAGTGTTGCTAGGTTGTTGAGGCTAGTGGCGACAGATGGATGTTCTTCACCCAAGCGTTGTTTAGTGATTGCTAAACACTGCTCATACCAAGGTGCGGCTTTGTCATATAGTCCTTGACCATTATAAAAAAAAGCGTTGCCAACGAATGCCCAAATTAAATCATCATCACTAATATACTGAAGGAGATTGTTTGCTACTTGTGCCAAGTGAGCTATTGCTGGGGCGACATTCTTAATTTGCTCAAGTGTGGGGGTGTCAGGAATATATTTAGCAACTGCTATCATGACTTTGCAAACTGAATGCTTAAATTCCTCTTTCTGTTCTAAACCTTCAAGTTTATCTTTAAAAAACTCGCGCAACAGGGGATGTAGTTGATAAACTCCCTCACCTTTGAACTGAAGTAGATGTAACTGTAACAACTCACGCCTGGCTTTTTTCCAATTTTGCGCCTCATTATTTATAGTTACACCCTCCACCAACTCCCAAGGGATGGGAGCTAAAGCAAATAAACTCAAAACACAGCCTAAATGTTGGGCATTTTCTCGCAACCGTCGCCAACTCAACTCAAAAGCAGCAGCGACACCCAATTCAGTCTTCATTTCTTGGGGAACTTCGACTAAAGCCAGATTCTTTAAACGCTCATTTTCCAAGTCTTGCAGCATTTCCGCTAGGGATAATTCCTCATCACCTAACAAATAACGCCCGACTAATTCTAAACCCAAGGGCAAATATCCCAGCCACTTACAAAGTCTTCTCGCAACTAACGGTTCACGTCGCAGTCGTTCCTCACCAACTATAGATTTTAATAACTGCATCGCTGCTAGTGGTGTCAGCACATCTAAATCTAAACGCACTATTGGCGGCTGTAATTTTTCCCGTGTGGTAATTAACTGCTTAAACCGCGAAGGAATAGACTCTAAATAACACCTAACTTCTTCTCGATAGTTAGTGACGTTATCAATTATCAGTAAAACTTCACCCTCACGCCAATTTGAGAGACAATACTGCACTCTCCTAAGTAAATCTGAATCGTCTGGAATGTTTAATTGCAGCTTATCACGAGCAAACTCCACCAATTTCACCCCCACATCCTGCACTGCGGATAACCAACAAATCCCGCCTTGATAAGTGATGCGGTGCGAATTGGCGTACTGCACAGCGAGTTCTGTTTTCCCGACTCCACCCATCCCCGCAATAGCTGCAATAGCTACCTGTTGATTGTTTTGCAATAGTTCATGCAGTTTTTGCAATTCCGTTTCCCGTCCGACAAACTTTTCCCCAGGTAAAGCCAGGGGAATATTATGATGAATTTCTTTTATTGGTCGAGTATTAGGAACACCGTTAGATTTTTTTGTCAGGTAAGCCTTTAATATTTCTAGCTTTCCGCGTTTAGAGGTGGCTAACTCAGGACAACTCTGAGCAAATTTGTCATACACCTCAGTCATGCGCTTTTTGAAAGCAGCCGCACCGATATTAATATCGCTTGCTACTTTTACTTCACCTTTATCTGAGTTTTCAACTTTTAACCGAACTAAAAAGGCTGCTGTTTGCTCTGGGGATAACTCATGAGTGGCAGCTTCTTGTCTTAAAAACTCATCCCATTGCATACACAGCCTGAAAATTTTTGCTTGATTCTACTTATCTTACACCTTGCTTCTACTTCATCTCTATTTCTCAGGAATCTCCGGCTTTAAGGGCAGAAATACTATTAAAACAGTAAATCGCACTTAGGTTCACGCCATGAATATTCTTCTAACAACTTCTAGCAACTCTCAGCCATCTACCCAAACCTCACAGTTAATTACCACATCTTCCCCAACAATTGAGCAACCCTCTGCTTGGATGCGCGACGGTTACAGCCCTACGGAAATCATCCTCGCAGCCGCAATTTTGACTTCTTTGTTGATGGGGGGAGTTGCGACTGTGATTATGGCGATGACTGGGTTAGTCAAAACTTTAGCCCCACAGACAGTAAATCAAAGCAACCAAAAAAGAAAATAATTTATTTGTCAAGGCCAACATTTTCACGATAAACCCTTATCCCGCCTAGAACTTAAGTTCTAGGCTAATAGCAAAAGTCCACTTATAGTGGACTAGATAGAGTTTTTCTTTTAGCCCTCTTTTAGAGGACTTGCGCTATTAGACTCGGCACAATACCTCTCGGTTAAGCTTATTTATTGCCAAAATTAGTGGAGGGTAACATGGCTAAAAACCTGAGAACTTCGTGAGTAAAATCATTTTAAGTTTTCTAACCGAGAAGTATTGAGACTCGGCATTAATTCCGAGGCGGGATAGATGCACTCAACTAATTTGATTTCCAACAACTTCTTACACATTCGCTTGCTGACGCTGATACAGTGACCAGTACAAACCCTTTTGCTGCAATAATTGTGGATGAGTACCACGTTCAGCAATCACCCCTCGCTCTAACACTAAAATTTGATCTGCTCGTTTGAGAGGTGCAAAGCGGTGAGCAATCAAAAATACAGTCCGGTTAGCGGATATCTTTTGCAGATTTTGTAGTACCTGTTGCTCAGTTTCACTATCTAAAGCACTGGTAGCTTCATCTAATACTAAAATTGGTGCTTCCGAGAGAAACAACCTCGCCAAAGCAATGCGTTGTCTTTGTCCTCCAGATAAGGCTGTACCCCGTTCCCCAACATTATTTTCATAACCATAGGGTAATTGACTGATAAAGTCATGGGCTACCGCCATTCTTGCCGCTTCTACTACTTGTTCGGCGGTAATATTGGGATTGCCTAGGGTAATATTTTCCAAGATAGTACCATTAAATAAAAAGTCTTCTTGAAGAACTACACCAATTTGTTGCCGCAGTGACGATAAATCAGCACTCTTAATATCAAAACCATCAATCAGAATGCGTCCTGATTCTATTTGATAGAGTCTTTGTAAGAGTTTAGACAGGGTACTTTTACCAGAACCACTGCGTCCGACAATCCCGACAAATTGCCCTGGTTCAACATTAAAAGAAATGCCGCGCAAAACAGGCTCAGTGTTAGCTTTATAACGGAAAAATACCTGTTCAAAGCTAACTTCTCCTTTCAGGGGTGGTAAGACTAAACCTGTCCCCATTTCCGCTTCTGGGGCGACGTTGAGAATATCCCCAATTCTGTCTACTGAGAGTAAAACTTGTTGCAGATTTTGCCACAACTGCACTAACCGCAACAGTGGCCCTGTCACCCTACCAGATAGCATTTGAAAGGCTACAAGTTGCCCAACTGTAAGCTTTTGGTCAATAACTAATTTCGCACCTACCCAGAGGATTAATAGGGAAGATAAATTAGTGAGGAAGTCACCAATATTACTGCTAATGTTAGAAGTAGTGGAAGCTTTAAAGCCAGTACGGACAAAACGAGCAAATAAACCTTCCCAGCGATCGCGGGCTACTGATTCGGCTGCATGAGCTTTGACAGAATGGATACCCGTGATTGTTTCTACTAAAAATGACTGACTATCAGCACTGCGGTTAAAGGTTTCGTTTAACCAGTTACGCAAAATCGGTGTTGCAACTATCGTCAAGGTGGCAAACAGTGGTAAAACTGCTAACGCTACAAAGGTGAGAGGGATGTTGTAGTAGAACATCAACACCAAATAGACAACAGCAAAGATGCTATCTAAAATTACCGTTAATGCTGTACCGGTAAGAAACTGGCGGATTTGTTCCAGTTCTTGCACCCTGGCGACGGTATCCCCAACGCGCCTAGACTCAAAATAAGCCAAGGGCAAGCGCATGAGATGACGAAATAACTGTCCTGATAAACTTAAGTCTAAGCGTCTGGCTGTGTGAGTAAAGATAAATAGCCTCAGAATACCGAGTATAGACTCAAATAATGCAATAAATAACAGTGCGATCGCCATGACATCAAGAGTGGGTAAACTCTCCTGTACCATGACTTTATCAATCACCACCTGGGTAATTAGTGGTGTCCCCAACCCCAATAACTGCAAGGTAAAAGAAGCTAGTAAGACTTCTCCTAAAAGTTTCCGATATTTCCAAACGGCTGGAGTAAACCAACTCAGATTAAATGTTTCTTGCTGGGATATCAGTTCTACTTGCCACAACCGTCCATCCCAGACTTGCTCAACCACTGATTGCGGCAGGCTCTCACAAATACTATCAGGATGGAGGGGATTAGCGATAATTAAGCGATCGCCTTTCACACCATAAGCTATTACCCATGACTGCGATTCCCATTGGAGTAAAGCTGGAAATGACAACTGTCGTAACTCACTCCAACTAACTTGCACCCGCCGCAGCACTAACCCTAATTTTTCTCCGGCTTCGACAACTTGTTTGGCATTCTGTCCCCGCAGTTGGCGTTGCACCCATTCCAGTTTCACGGGATTATTTAACTGTTGGGCGGCCATTGTTAAACAAGCAGCTGCTGTATTCCCACTAGTAACAAAAGGATAATTTTGGGCTGTCGGTGTAGGTGTAGGTGTTGGAGTTGGTTCTGGTGTAATGGGCTGGAATACTTGTACTTCGGACGCAATGACTGGGTTCTCTGGTTGGGCGACACCTAACCAATAATCTTCTATTTCTGGGTTAGATATTTCTGCCCACAGTTTTGTATCCCAACAAGCTACGACTACCTCTTTAGTCGCCGCTACAGCTTTATAATCCCCTGGGATTTTTTGTAAATCGCCGAACCAATCCCCCACCTCTAAGGCTACTAAAGGTGTACCTGTATCTTCTTCCCGCAGGCGGACTTTACCAGCAATAATTAAAAACTGGTAGCCGCCTAATTCGCTTGACCAAATTTTCTCTCCCAGTCGATAGCGACGGGTTTCTAAACGTTGTTCTAATTGGGATTTTTGGTCAGGATTGAGCAAATCCAGAGGTGGTTGATTCCAAGGTATAGTAGCTAGCACGTATTGTCTTAGAGATTCATCATCTTGAAGTTTTAACTCATCTGTAATTTGACTGTCAGCTTTTGAATTTTCTCCGCTAGCCATTGTTCAAATAATTCGTTTTGTAGTGCTTGTGTTAATTGCGTATCATCTAAAGACGCGGGTAATAATTGTTCTATGCGAAACAACCCAAAGCGTCCATCAAGTTCTATAGGGCCTACTACTTGTCCAGGGTTGGCGGCATCAATAGCAGCCCTTAATACATCTGGCATTGTGCCTCGGCTAATTGGCCCCATCATACCGTTGACAATGCGATCGTCTGCTTGGGAATACTCCTTGGCTAATTGCTCAAAACTACCTCCTTCGGTGATTTGTAGTTGTAACTCTTCTGCCAGTTCTCCACTATCCACCACAATCCGCGAGAGTACCACGCGGTCTAGAAAAATTTTCCGTTCAATAAAGTATTCAGAGATTTTTGCTTCTGTCACTAAAGCTTTTAATTTTTCTAATTTGAAGTTGAAAGTAATTGCGGCGTGGAATGTATTGTAATCAGTACCATTTCTCCTCAACCATTCCTGAAAAACTTGAGGATCAGCTAGTTGATTTTTCAGTCGAAAATCAATAACACTCTGTTCTGACAGGGCTGAATTGATTTCTATATCCTCCCGCGTGCTGATTTCTTGCTCAATTACATACTGACGAAGCACATCACTAATAAACTGAGACAATTTCCCTGATGTTTGCAGATATTTTACTGTTTGTTCTACAGAAATTGCCTGTTCGTCAATGCTCAAAAACGATAAAGTTTCCATGAAGTCACCTGGTGAAATAGCTAAAAGTTTATAAACTAAAATAAGTAATGGCAAGAATGAAGATTGGGAAATAGAGATTGGGCAAAACTTTTAGGCTTTACTTCGTTGCAAATACACAAAATTGTCAACTTTAGGCGTGTAGCCAAAAGCGACTCTCAATTAATTAGAGTTATTGAGTCTAAGAATAATTAGGTAAATGCTACTAAAAGTGCTGAGTAATGAGTCAACGATTCTGGACTCCTGCCCTCTACCCCTACCTAAATCACACTTGCCCAGATAAAAGCGAATAGCATAGCTGCGATCGCGCCAATTAAAGTGTTAACAATATTAACGACTTCATTTGTCAGCCAAGTGTATTTAGCTTGCAGGGTTGCACCAATGACACTTTCTAAATTTGTGGCAACGAATGCTGCTAAGACACACCACAGTATACCCATCGGTGAAACTAAACTCACACCCCAACCTAAAATAGCGATCGCAATTGAAGCCACTACACCCGCTAAAGTCCCCTCTAAACTCACAGCCCCTTCTGTCCCTCTCGCTACTGGTTGCAGTGTAGTAATTAAAAAAGTCCGTTTACCGTAGGCTTTACCAACTTCACTAGCACAGGTGTCAGACAACTTTGTACTAAAACTCGCCACATAGCCCAACAAGAGGAGGGATTGGGGATTGGGGATTAGGGACTGGGAATTAGGTAAAATTAGTCCAGTATTAATTAGTCCGAATCCTATAGCGCACAATGCCGCAGTCAAGGCAGAACCCCAAACGTTTTCCGGGCCTCTCGCACCTGAACGTTTTTCGGCAATACCTTCTGCCTCTTTTTGCGCTAGGCCGATGCGCGTCACACCAGAACCCACTAAAAAATAAAACATCACTACTACATATCCTTGCCAGCCTATAGTTCCCCAAATCAATACGCCCAGTAACCAAGCGTGAAATACTCCCGCAGGGGTCAGCAGCTTTTTGGGAGCAAACCAAACTAAACTCAACAAAATGGCGTTTAGTCCTACTCCTACTAACCAAGGATTGGCAGAGCTAATAAATGAGAACATCAGCAATGAACCATGTGTAGTGTTGCCCGGATATCAACCAGAATAGCGAATTTTAGAGCTAACAGCAGAATTCACGACTCAAAATTCAGGAGTCAGAAGTAAAACAAGCTGTATATCTGGCTGGAAATTTTTGTTGCTTGACCTCCCCATCCGCAAAGTGCATAGTTTATATTTTCTTTACAGGTTAAAGGAGAAATAAACAGGCAAAATAGCAAAAAAGTTATCCCTGACTATGATTAAGACAATGGCATTAATTACCAGGATATAATCTGAGTTCATTAAAAACGGTATTTTAGCTACGTTCGTAGTAAGGACTTTAGTCCTTATTTTCTAAAAAAATAGCCAAGCACTTTACAAATAACCTCTAAGCACTAAAGTGCTTACTACAAACCACTAATACCCAATTCTCAATTAACACTATGAACCAAACTATATTTCATCTCGCTTTCCCTGTGACTGATCTTACTCAGGCAAAAGCATATTATGTTGATGGATTAGGCTGTATACCCGGTCGTGAAAACCCCCAAGCCCTCATTCTTAATCTTTATGGTCATCAATTAGTAGCCCATCTGACCAAAGAATCTTTAATGCGTCAACGCACTATTTATCCCCGGCACTTTGGTTTAATTTTTACCCAAGAAACAGACTGGGAAGAACTATTACAGAAGGCGCAACAAAAACAGCTTTTATTTCGTGAAGAACCCAAAAATCGCTTTGTCAGTTCTACCCTAGAACATTGCACTTTCTTTTTAGAAGATCCGTTTAACAATTTAATGGAATTTAAATATTATCGCCACCCAGAGGCAATTTTTGGGAGCTATGAATATACTCAAATTGGTGATAGGGCTTAATTGGTTCTGCTAATACTCTTGCTACTGCGGTGATGCACCGAGAGTCTGTAAGCATCCATGAATGCAATGCTACTGGGATAATTACTTCTTTACCTATGGGCATTTGAGAACTATTTGCCGGAATGATCATCAAATCATAAGTTGTCCAAATAGAAGTAAAACTCAACTGCTGTAACATCACTGCATCAGCATTTAAATCTTTAAGAAATTCACTGTTAGGACGCATTTGTAAGCATCCAGGATTGCGGGAGGCATAGGCGACAACAGTTCCATGATGCGGTGAAGAAATCGTAATAAACCGTTGCACACGGTTAATTCCTCCCAAGCGTTGGATATAGTAACGGCTAACAATTCCGCCCATGCTGAAGCCTATTACATCCAAGGTTTGTTCTGGTGCAAAGTTTCTCGCAATGTAGTTAGCTAGTTGCTGTGCCAATACATCCAGACCTACTTCACCATTGTTTGGGACTAAATCTAGTGAATACACAGGCCAACCCTGTTTTCCTAAAAAAACAGCCATTTCATCAAAGACTGCTTCTGTATCGGTAATGCCATGCACAAACAATACAGGATTACGCTGTTGGTTTGTTGTCTTCATTATTTTCAATGCTTGACAATAGTTCTGTAGAAAATGTAACTGAGCCTAATACTTGCCAGAAGCCAGATTATGACACTCTTGTGACTGGTTGAAGGCTCTTGTGCAGGGTATAGGGAGCAAGGGGGCAGATTTTACCTCAATACCCTACTCCCTAAACCCTTAACGGGTGACAAGCTGTTTAGCCATCTTGTCACCCGTTAAGGTTCGTTGCAGTCCGTACTCATTTTTCCAATGATATGAATTAGTTATACAAAAAAGATAAGGGATTGCTCATATTTTCGGCAAAATCAAGAATACCGCGATCGCGATGTTCATAAATTAATTTTCCTTGAGAATCAAATAGAAAAGTTCCTCCCCGTTGTGTCAAATAAGATGAATCTGGGACATAAATATTCCAGTTGCGCAAAACTTCGGTCATATTCCGCAAGCGCAGGGTTGCTAATTCAAAAGGACGTTGAAAGCCTTTTCCTCCAGCAGCTTTGAAAAACGAACCTTTCATTGGTGGTAAAGGCGTACCCCTGACAACTTCCTCATCAGCAATTAACTGAGGAGCTTTCTTATCACCCTTATAGCCCCGAAAAACTTCTTTCAGAGTTCCGGGACTACCAATCCCCGCACACATTAGCATTAAATTCAGCCAAGCTTTTTGTGATGTTGATAGCATGGGGAATTGTAGAGACAAACCGCGATAAAGACCTAATAAAGCGTGTATTTCCGCTTTTGTATCCACAAATAACCATTCTTGAGGAAATCCCGTGTATTGACAAAACTTGATCCCAGAATTGCGGTTTCCAATTCCAATAGCACGAATTGTGATTCCTTTTGCTGCGATTTTTTCTTTTTCTCTTTGTAGCCACCAAGCGTATTCCAAATTATCAAAATCTCCCAACTGCGACCAAATAAGTACAAGCAACTTTGAAGTATTCGAGCAACCATCTAAAACGGGTTTAATCTCTCCATCGCTAACTTGCAAGCGTTGAGTTTGACTCAAAAGCGAGTAAATATCTGGAGAATTGGCGCGTGTTTGGGGATTCATTTAGGTGAGAACAACAGTCTTTAAATATTATTTTAGATGGATTCGGACAAGGTTCTGGAGATTTGACTCTTGATGGGCAAGCAATCAAAGATTTTCTATCCCACTCCATTCTTTCAAAATGGGCAAAACAAAAGTAATCGGCGATCGCTCTTCTACTGTTACTCTGACAGTAGTGGTTGTTCCTGGCGAAATTGCCAACTTTGGCCCATTAGAAGATGACCACTTGTAACCGCTAAAGGTCTTGGGGTCAAGTTTTAATTGCGCGATCGCTTCTATTTTCCCTCCTTCCCCATCCATCACTTTTTGGACTAATTCTGGGTTTCCTACCACAGAACTTGCACCTTCTGAGGTGACAGGAAAGGCTGAAACTTGCTTAATTTCCCCGACAATCCCCCCAAATCTTGCCCGCTTGACCGTATCTGGTGTAATTAAAATCGGCATTCCTGGTTTAATTTGCTTGCCATCTTGTACCCTAAAATAAGCAACGCTCATCATTTCGCTGGCTTGTCCTGATGTTTGCAAAGTTCCTAAACGGTTTCCAGGACTGAGATATTGCCCTACAGTGGCGGTTATTTCTACAATACATCCAGCGTGAGGACTTTTAATGGTGCTATTCTCTGCAACTTCTTGTTCCCAGCGAGCGATCGCTTGTTGCAATTCCTGAATTTGATTTTTCTCAGTATTAACAGCTTCTAGATTATTCTGTTCTAGTTGTTTGCTACGGGTATTTAATTTTTCTAACTCAGCGTTAATTTGGGTAATATTGTTGTTATTTTCTAAATATTTCTGCTGTTGTTCTGTTTCTTGAACTCGTAATTGCTGTAACTGTGCTTTAATCTCTGATATGTTCTGACGAGTTTGGCGATATTCTTGTTCTGCTTGTAAAACTTGTTCTTCGGAAATTGCTCCTTGCTTTTGTAATTCCCGTTGTTTTTCCACTCTTTTTTGGAGTACAGGCGTTAATTCTTCTACATCTTTGAGACGTTCTTGGAGACTAAGACGCTGTTGAGAAATGCTATTTAACCCTTCATCTTGGAGGCGAGGAGCTAATTTTTGGTTATCTTGCAACCGTTGTGTTAAACTTGTTCGTTCAGCAGTAATTGTTCCTGTTTCTAACTGGGTTCGTTGTTGTCGTAGTAAAGTAGTTTCTTGGACTTGTCGTTGTAATTGCGTTAGTTTATCCCGTTGTTGCTGTAATTGCTGTTTTTGTTGGGAGGGATCGATAGTGGCGAGAATATCATCCTTGGCTACACATTGTCCGTTTTTAACATTTAGCGATCGCACCTGTCCCGATATGGGAGACTGAAACTGTACAACCTTCCGGGGATTGATTAGCACTCCCTTACCTGTGACTGTGATGGGAATATTACCAAACACGCTCCAGAGTACACCTAAAACCCCAAAAACAGCCAATCCGCCCAAAGATAACCAATCTTTAGGGTTGACAACTTGCATCAAATGATCCAACCGTTCTGGAGAAGATAGGCGATCGAGTGCTTGTTGACGGAAAATAGTGCGTTTTTTTTCAGACATTCATCTATTTTTGGGCTAGAGATCCACACCAGAGCCATATCGGGAATGAAATTAGCCTCCATACTATATTTTCAGATAGAAAATAGTATGGAAGCGTGTACCAGTATTGTACTGATTAAACGGAATAGTCAATATAGTAAATTGGGCTGGGAGTTCGGAGTAGAGAATAGGAATATTCTGCGTGAACGCAACTTAGTATAAGGTAGTTCTACGTTGGAACATATCCACCTGAACTACGACGACCCTGGTGCGTCCCTTGACCCCCACACACGTCTAAAAGGTCTTTCATATTCAGTTTAATCAGAGTATTCGCATCTTTTGCTACCGATGATTCACAATCTACTTCGGATGTAGAAATTACATCAGATTCTCTCAAATTAGGTAGCACAAATTTATGATTATTCATGTTCGTTTCTTTCATTTTTTGAATCTTTGAGTGTATGAAATTTTGGCATAGTCTGTGGTTAAGTTACCCTTGAGCAGTGGGGTACGGCAACATATAGTCATCAGTAGTCAATATCGATATTCAACCTTGATTTCAGTGAAGTTCAAACTAAAACTCTCCATCCCTCCTGCAATTATTGCCAATTCTGCTGGGAGGAGTTTGGACTCTGGATTTAATTGAGAGAATCTAGACTCTTTATTGTTAATGTTTTTCTTGTTGTTTTTCATTTTTTTCTGAGATGGGATTGAGTGTATGTTCTGAGGTTTGAATTCCCTCACTCACTACATACGATAGTCAAAATGTTTTATGCACTATCCGCTTTTTACAGCGAAGATGTATTCGGTTGAGCATCTGTTCTAGCACGAATGCTACTTATATCAAGTCTGCTTCATGACTTACGATATGTCATTACGAGTGAAACGAAGCAATCGCAATAACTCTGCAATTACTTCACCCCACTATTGCTACTTTCGTAATGACAGTATTTAATCGTTCAGTTTTGATTACCTAGTAGGTCATCAAATTTGAATTGATGGATAGGCAAGTTTGTAGTAAGGACTTTAGTCCTTAAAAAAATCAGGACTAAAGTCCTTACTACGAACCGTCAAAACTAACTTGACACAATACTAGTCAACCTTTAGTGCTAGGTACAAAAATAACCCTGGGTAAAGCCACACCCCCTACTGCTGTTGCCAATTCTGCTGGGAGGAGTTTGGACTGTGGACTTAATTGAGAGAGTTTTGACTCTTTATTTTTGGTGTTTTTCATTTTTTCTGGGATGGTATTGAGTGTATGTTCCGGGTTTTAATCCCCTCACTCACTACATACGACTGTCAAAATATTTTATGTACTTATTATCCGCTTCCCTTATATCAGGAATTGCTAATCGCGGCTAATTATTTGGTCATTTGTCGCGCCATCAAATCAGCAAATAACCCCTCAACGGCAGCCAATTCCTCAAAACTTCCCTGCTGGATAATCTTCCCAGCTTGCAGCACATAAATTACATCTGCATGACGAATCGTACTTAAACGATGAGCAATGACAACACGAGTAACTCCCAATTGTTCTAAACTTTGAGTCACGATCGCCTGAGTATGATTATCTAACGCAGATGTTGCCTCATCAAACAGTAAAATCTGCGGTTTATGTACCAACGCACGGGCGATAAATAATCTCTGTTTTTGTCCTCCTGAAAGATTGCCGCCTCCTTCGGAAATAATAGTATGTATCCCCATCGGCATTGCTTCCACATCATCCGCTAATCCAGCCATCTGCAAAGCTGTCCAAGCTTCCTCTTGAGTAACAATTGCACCCCCGGCAATATTTTCCCAAATCGAGCCGCTCATAATTCGCCCATTTTGCAGCACTACCCCCAATTGTCGCCGGACTGCGGCAATATCCAATCCTGACAAATCTCTGCCATCATAGGATATTGTTCCTGCCTCTGGGGTTTCAAATCCTAACAACAACCGGAGAATAGTGGACTTTCCACTTCCCGATGGCCCGACAATAGCAATAAATTCTCCGGCTTTGGCTTCTAGGGTGATATTGTCTAAAATTAAAGGACTATCTGGACGGTAACGAAAACTAACTTGGTTGAATTTCAGTTGACCGGAAAGCTTTCCCGGATGAAATTTATTAACATCTACTTCTGGTTTTGTTTTTAAAATGGGTTGAGCGCGTTCCCATAAAATCGTGATATCTAAAATATCTACGGCGGTGTTGCTTAATCTCGTTGCGCTAGTGATAAATGTCGCAAAGGCAATATTAAATGCCAGAAATGTGCCGGTAGATAATTGCGTTTCCCCATCGGACTGGCTAATTAAGGAAACAGCTAAAGTAAACACTAGAATTGAACTTACTGTCGGCATTGTAATATTAAAGACAGTCAGCACATCTTCAATGTATTGGGTACTCAACATCAGTTTTACCTGCTGAGTATATTTTTTCGCCCAGCAAGCAAACGCTTCTGATTCAGCCGCCGCAACTCGTAGTTTAGATACTCCACCGATTAACTGCACTGTTAGTCCCAGAATTTCCCCTGCAAGTTGCTGGAGGGGACGGGATTTGCGGCGAGTGATGAGACTAATGATAGTAGTAACTAGAAATATTAGCAGCGCGATCGCGATCGCCACTAATGCCAGAGGCAAACTATAAAATAGCAATAGCCCCAGATTTAACAATGAGAATACACTAGTAAATATAATTCGCAGAATTGCACCGCTAAGTCTGTTGCGAATTTGAGTAATAGCAGAGACGCGATTATATAAATCCCCTGTGGAATACTCGCGAAAAAAAGCAGGTTTGAGTTTCAGAAGTCTGTCCCAAACAGCCGCTTGGGTATCATAACTGACTTTAGTTTGTAATCTGAGGAGGGCAAAAGCTTGAGCCAATTGAAATATTACCACCCCAAAACTAGCTGATAACAATCCCAAACCCATCTGGATTAATAATTTACGGTTCGCATCGGGAATAGCATAGTCGATAATAATGCCCGTAATTTGCGGCGTAAACATTGTAAACAAAGTTGCAACTATTCCCACCGAGAGAATTTTTAGTAAGTCTGCGGTACTCACTTTCAGAATAAATTGCAGAATGTCCAGTAGAGTAATTTCTTTGTCCGGTAAAGGACGATAAAAGGTATAGGCTTGAGGGGCTAGTTTAGCAGCAGTTTGGCGGTTGATGGGAGTGCGTGTCAACTCTATAGGGTCAAGTATCTCATACCGAGTGGCTTTGACTTTTAGTAGGGCAACAGGTCGGTTGTTTTCTTGAGTAAAAACAACTAAAGAACCACAATCATTTTTCCACCAGTTAGCGGTAAGAGTGACGCGACGAGTACGGAAACCAGAAGCGCGGGCAATTCCCTCTAGGGTTTCATGGAGTCCACTCAGGTTTTCGGATTTAGCGGGGGGACGAATGGTTATACCCAATTCTTTACCGACAGCACCCGCAGCAATTAGTAGGGGCGTTTCTCCTTGAGGAAGGTTGGCGGTGGGATTCAGGATTGATGCTAATTCCTGTAGGGCTTTTTCTGTCATGGGACAGGGAGTTTTATCATGTCCTGAATTTTACCAGATTTATGAGTGATCCTGCTCAAGCGAATGCCTCTTCATTGTCATAAGCAGATAGTGCATAAAAAAATCTTGACTGACCTATCTAGTGAGTAAGTAAGGGAATCAAAACCCAGAAAATACACTCAAAAATTAACAACATGAAAAACAACAAACAAAAACCAACACATCCACAACAACTACACAGCAATGAAAAACAACTTGAACTATTGAGTGATGATCAACTTCAAGATGTAGTTGGGGGTTTATTACTTCCTGCTGTGCAAGCAGCCCGTGAAGCCGCATCTCGTATTAGGGCGTAAGGGACTTCCAGTGAAAAAAATATCCAAACTGTAGGGTGCGTCAGTGCGATAGAACCTAACTATACTAAGAAATTATTCATACTGACGCATAGGGAAAACGCATCTTATTTACTAATAAAAATTAAGAGAGATTTCAAAATGAC
>NZ_CAWUDL010000064.1:0-38803 GCF_963920945.1 Anabaena sp. CCY 9402-a | reverse complement strand
AAGATTCTTCGAGAGTTTGGTACAAACTATGTAATTAATTTTGTTTAGCTACTTATTCAATCAGACTCCCTTTTTTTCTTGAACATGACCGATTTAGTCTAAACTCCAGTTAGTTGATGCCAACGGTAAACAGATAGTCTTTGTGCAGTACGAGAATTTTTATGAGCCAGTAGAAGTCACCACCGGCGCGACCAAAGGCGAACTAATCGCTGTTACCAAAGGACGCTTCTCTAGAACGAGTGAACGCCATTCTGATGACGGCACTCACATCAGCATTGGGGATGCTGCCTTTGGCGATCGCCAGTGGAGCTGGAAATGAAATTCTGCAACCCTTGGCAATTGTAGTTTTAGGCGGTTTATTTACTTCTACAGCTTTGACTTTGTTGGTTATTCCTGCTCTCTACGCCAAATTTGGCAAACAATTAATGCCTCAACAGAAACCCGTTTTGATTAACCAAACATGGTCAAACTAATAACAATAGACCTCTTGTATATATATTTTTTTTGTTTCGCGCAAAGGTGCAAAGGCGCAAAGAAGGACGCTATCATCATGACTTTTGCAAGAGGTCTAAAGATGAGGTCTAAAGATGTTGTGATTGTTACTATAACAACATCTTTACATTCTCAGGTTGAAAATCCCCACGGCTTCTAGCTGGGGGATTTTTGCTACTCTGCGGGAACACTACGCGAACACAAGAATGCCCTGTATGAGTTTGAGGCTTTTTTATGACTCAAAAATGTTTAAGTCCCGATAGTCAATATAATTTCCCTTGTCTACCCTGCTCCCGCTTTGACGCTAGCGATTTATAAAAGTGCCAAATTGTTAATAATTAATAAGAAATCTGTCAAAATCTCTATAAAATTTTCTTGATTTAAAACTGGAACATGAACAAATATACAATGCGTTGCCAGTTTATTTTGTTCTAAGTAGTTCAGTACAGAATAATAAAGTCCCTCTCTTCGAGACGCTACGCGAACACAAACAAATTTACCGCAGTCGTCACTAATATCAGTTACCTTTGCTCCTGAGACTAATTGTTTGACATCAATTGTTGTCTGTAAAAAGCTTTCTCCACGCCTAGCACCAAGTTCTAGACTTAATTTTTGCCGACTAGCAGCCATGCCACAACAGACGATGTAATCTGGTGGAGATGTCTCTATTTTTGCCATCACCCGATAACTAGCAAGCTCGATATCTACAGGTAACAGGCGCAAAAATTTTAAATCATAGGGGAGTGAGTCAAGTTTAGAGACTTCAAATAATAAATCATCAGAAGAATTTGAGTGCTGATCATCAAGCCAAGTGTCAAAAGAAGTTAATAGTATTCTTTTCTTCATGGAAAATATTATTTAGAATAGAAAAACCCTCCATAAATAATTTACAAGGAGAAAGTCGATGCCAGTTATTGCGGTTGTAGACTATGACATGGGAAATTTGCATTCTGTTTGTAAGGGGTTAGAAAAAGCTGGAGCGACTCCTAAAATTACTCATTCCCCCAAGGAATTAGCTCAAGCAGATGCCGTTGTCTTGCCAGGAGTAGGAGCATTTGATCCCGCAATGCAACATATCCGCGAGCGAGATTTAGAACAACCGATTAAAGATACAATCGCATCTGGCAAACCCTTCTTAGGCATTTGTTTAGGACTACAAATTCTCTTTGAATCCAGTGCCGAAGGAACTCAACCAGGACTAGGAATTGTGCGGGGAAAAGTGCGGCGGTTTGTCCACGAACCTGGAATTACAATTCCCCACATGGGTTGGAATCAGCTGCAATTCACTCAACCAAAAAGTATTTTGTGGGAGCATTTACCCCCTCAACCTTGGGTATATTTTGTGCATTCTTACTATGTTGACCCTATTGAGGCGCAAATCCGGGCTGCAACCGTTACCCACGGTACGCAAACCATTACAGCTGCTATTGCCCATGAAAACCTGATGGCAGTACAATTTCACCCGGAAAAATCTTCTAACATTGGGTTGCAAATCTTGTCTAATTTCGTTTCGCAAGTACGGGAAAAAATCGCCGCATAATATTTAAATGGAAATTTTAGGGTTTGTCATTTGTCCTTTGTCATTCGTTTTGCTACAGACTAATGACTAATGACCAGTGAGCAATAACTATTGACTAATGAGTCTAAGAATTTACGGGAATCGCCAAATTAAAACCTTACCAGGACAAGAAACCCGACCCACCAGTGCGCGGGTGAGGGAAGCAGTTTTTAATATTTGGCAGGGAGAAATATCAGGTTGTCGCTGGCTGGATTTATGCACCGGTACGGGTTCAATGGGTGCAGAAGCTTTGTGTCGAGAAGCCAGGTTGGTAGTCGGAATTGAAAAATCAAGCCGCGCCTGTGCTGTAATTCAACAAAACTGGCAGACAGTGGCACAGTCAAATCAAAAATGGCAAGTATTGCGCGGCGATGTTATCCAGCAGCTAAAGCACTTATCAGGGCAGTCGTTTGACAGAATTTATTTTGACCCACCCTATGCTAGTGGATTATATCAGCAGGTATTAGAAGCGATCGCTCACTATCAATTATTAGATCCCAATGGTGAAATCGCTGTTGAGCATAATCCTCAAGGGTGGACAGACATAGTAATTCCCAATTGGGAAATTTGTCGTGAAAAGGTTTACGGTAACACCGCGCTGACTTTTTACAGAATTATGGATGAGGTAGTGGAGAGTCGGGAGTCGGGATTAAATGAGTAATGAGTAATGAGTAATGAGTAATGAGTAAATCCCATTACTTATTACTTATTACTTATTACTTAAAGACAGGGGTCGGAATATCTCTAACTATGCGGAAAGGAAAGACCTTTGTAGAGGCTACCTGAGCATAATCTGGAGTCAGAAAAATCGCGTATTTCTCAGCTTCTGGTGTGAGTTGTGCTGCCATTGCTAAAGCGATCGCCTGCACAAATTTTCGCACATCAGCAGCTTGTTCACCGACAATTTCACCACCACTTAGGGGTGTATTGGGTTTATCTGCTTGATCTAAAGTAGTGCTGGGGTCTTTGACACTTAAATGCGTACCACCAATCACACCCGCTAACCATTTGGGAGAGGGAATTTTACTAAATCCCATGATTTGTTCAGTTAAAGCCGGGGTGGTTTTATCTGCGGAACTAGCCAAAATTAAGGTAGGTACTTGTACTTTAGTTAAACCAGTGTCACCAAAAATCAATGAAGTTGTCGGACTAAGAGCGATCGCTTGTTTAATTCTATTGTCCCGCAGTTGATAGGTATTTTCGGGCAATTCTTGGGCAATACATTGGATAGTTTCCCCAATACTGAAAGTAGCTAACTTGCTCTGACACCGTTGCTTGAGTCCGGCTAGTTGTAATTCGCCTCCAGCCAGTGCTAAAGCCGTCCCACCACCAAAAGAATAGCCCACCACCATCGCATTATTAGTTGCTAGTTTCCCTTCTAGAGAATTACCTGCTGTTTGATTAACCTTTGCTAACTCATCTAAAACAAAACTAATATCTTTAGGACGTTCTAAAAATTCTTGGGGTTGAACAATTCTGGTTTTACCTTGAATAGCTAAATCAACATTGGTTTGATTACTACCAGGATGTTCTAAAGCTGCAACTATATAACCGTGGGAAGCCAGATGTTCTGCTAAATAGCGTAAATCAGTGCGAATTGATCCCAAACCATGAGTAAATACAATTAGAGGTTTGTTGGCATTGGCCGCAGTTGACCAGTAAACATCAACAGGAATATTCCGAGTCCGCGTTTGATCATTAAAATTCAACTTCAGCACTTGTACAGACGCGCTACCTGGTTGGCTGGGGTCAAAGGGTAAATTAATTTGGGAAGGTTTAGGTACAAGTTGGGGAGACAGGGAAAACATGAACTGCTGGGTACGCCAAAAAGCATTATTCAAGCTTCCCATCACTGCAAACGCCTGGGGTACATTAATTTCCAAGCGTTGACTTGGATAAGCAGCAATAAAACTAAGTACAGATAGACCCTGGGAAGAATTAGAGCCTAGTACCAACCCAGCTCTTAAAGCTTCTGTACCCGCTTGATCTTTGCGAACTACAGCCTTCGAGAGGTCGTTGAGGATAGTTGTACCTATCTGTGTATTAAGTAACCTACTCAGAGTCACCACATTTAGAGGTATTCTCATTCTCAACATCCCCAAAAGAGAGCGACGTTGCTGTTCAGATAACTGCTTAGTAAATGTATTTAAACTGCTGGGAAACTCTCCGGTTGTAGCGGCGGTTTGCAAATCAGCCAGAGGAATTGATTCTGCAAACAAACCATAACGCACCACCACCGTATCAGCCGCCTTTGCAGAGGTGTTGACACCAAAAAACTGTGTTACAGCCAGCGCACTCAAGAAACCAGCAACCAGTTTAAGACTTTTTCCACGTCTTCCCATACCAATCCTCACCAATAGCTACCTAGGGGAATATAGCGAATATTAGTGTATATAGCTACTGGTTGAGAGTAGGGTATTGAAACACCCCATAAGATTTAAAATTTTGCTTGACCAATTCAGGCTACATCATTAACTGGAAGTTTAGATATTTGATTGTAAACTTCTGCATTCTCTTCAAGAGCTTGACGTAAATCGTATTGCGTTTGTAAATTCAACCAAAACTGAGGACTGTTACCAAAATAGCGAGATAAACGCAAAGCTGTATCTGCTGTAACACTGCGGTTTCCAGATAAAATTTCACTAATTCGCGTCTGAGATACACCTATATCTTTGCTCAATCGATAAGGGGTGATATTTAGTGGCTCTAAAAACTCTAGTTGTAGGATTTCCCCAGGATGGATATTTGGTAGGCGGTTGTTGTTCATAATTGTTGATCTGCGTCAGTGGTAATCTACTATTTCAACTTCCGAAGCATTATTTTCATCCGTCCAAACAAAGCAGATTCGCCATTGATCGTTAATACGAATACTGTACTGTCCTTTCCTATCGCCGACTAGCTTTTCTAAGCGATTACCAGGCGGAATGCGCAAATCGCTAATTGACGTTGCTGCATCAAGGATAAGTAATTTTCGTAAAGCAGTTTTTTGGATATTGGGCGGATACTGAGAAGATGTAAAGCCGTCAAAGATCAGCTTTGTCTCTTCAGATTTAAAACTAACAATCACAATCCTATCGTTTTGCGTTACTATCGTCAAACGTTAGTATACACTTCAAGGCGAACTCCCATTAAGTTATATTTCGCCAACAGCATCGTCTTCCCTTGTACCCCTTAACCTACTGAATTTTGGGAGCATTGAGATAAGCTTGGGGATTTTGGGGATCAAATTCTAAGCCGTTAAAGAATTTTTCTACACCGCGTGATGTGCTAGCGGGGATGGCTTTTTCTTGTCCGATGAGTTTGGCGGCTTCTCGCCATAAATCTTCCCGGTTGACGGCATCGATGATTGGTTGGGGATTAAAATCTTTGGGGCGATTACCCCAGCGCATATCTTCAATGAAGAACCACAAGTCATGGCTTTTATAAGGATAGGAGGCATTTTCCCGCCAGAATTTAATCGCATGGGGGCTATTTTCGACTACGCGTCCATTGCCATAATCAAATTTACCCAAGAGGCGATCGCGCAAAAATTCATTAGGTACTCCAATCCACTGGCGTTGCGATAAAATCTGAAAGAGTTCTGCTTTATTCTCCGGGCGATCGCACCACATTTGCGCTTCCAATACTGCCGCTAATAAAGCTTTTGCTGCTTTCGGATATTTATCTACCCATTCAGCACGCACTCCCAGAGCCTTTTCTGGGTGATTGTTCCATAACTCACCACTAGTAACTGTAGAATAACCAATCCCTTGTTTAATCAAGCGATGATGCCAAGGATCTACCACACAAAAAGCATCCATTGAGCCACCCCGCATATTCGCTACCATCTGCGGTGGTGGAACTACAATCAATGACACGTCTTTATCTGGATCTATCCCACCATAAGCTAACCACCAACGCATGAAAAAGTCACCTGTCACCCGGCGGTAGGGTATAGCACAGCGCACATTTTCCCCACCTAAACTTTTTTTAGCAAACACCGACTTGAGTGAAGAACTATCTAGCCCAAGTTTTAAATCTTGATAAGCATTGGTGACAGAAACACCCTGGCCGTTAAGATTTAACCGAGCCAAAATATACATCGGAACTTTACGCCCATAGCTAATTTCCCCAGTAGCCATCAAATGCACCATAGGAAACAGCAAATGTGCGCCATCCAATCCTTCATTACCTGAACCTAACATCAGTTTGTCGCGCATCACCGCCCAAGAAGGTTGTTTTAACACCTCAACATTAGGCATTCCATGCTTGGCAAAAAAGCCCTTAGCTTTAGCCACAATCAAGGGACAAGCACTAGTCACTGGTATAAAACCTAGTTTTGCCCCTGTGACTTCTGGTGCATCACCATTCCCAGCATACAAACTCGCATTAGATGGGATAGCCGCAGAATGATGACTCAGAGTTGTAGATAAAAACGCTGCACCACCAGTCGCTATAAAATTTCTTCTAGTAAACTTTGTCATATCTAAATTACTGTAAAAGTGATTAGCCCAATAATCTCCGTCGATTTATGGCGGGGAGTGTCAATTTTCCTGTCTTTTTCAAGCCGCAGATTGCACAAGCGGCATCTTTTCAACTTTTCTATATTGTGCTTGCTGCTGATGGTGCAAAAAATTTAGCAATTCGTGGCGTAGATCATGATATAGGGGATTATCTACAATTTCTGATGGAATACGAGAACGGCCAAAGGGGACATCTAAAATTTGA
The DNA here is from genome assembly GCF_963920945.1 of Anabaena sp. CCY 9402-a. NCBI lineage: Bacteria > Bacillati > Cyanobacteriota > Cyanophyceae > Nostocales > Nostocaceae > Anabaena > Anabaena sp. CCY 9402-a. Next base: position 32,046 of record NZ_CAWUDL010000064.1, on the reverse strand, counting down.
CCAATAGTAGCCGCCGGGCCATTGTTCAACATCACCACGCGATCGGAAAGTAACAGTGCTTCATCAACATCATGAGTCACCATAATGGTTGTAATATCAGCCAGATTACAAATATCCATCAACTCCGCTTGTAGCGTTTTGCGGGTGAGGGCATCCAAAGCCCCAAATGGTTCATCTAATAGTAATAGTTTGGGTTTAATTGCTAAAGCACGGGCGAGGGCGACTCTTTGTTTCATCCCCCCAGAAAGTTGTCCTGGTTTTTTGCGGGCTGCATCTTTTAAACCTACCATTTCTAAGTGAGTAGCAATGATGCGATCGCGTTCAACTTTTGGTTTGTGAGATAGCACTTTATTAACAGCTAAAGCCACATTATCCCAAGCACTTAACCAAGGTAACAACGAATAGTTTTGAAATACCATCATCCGATCTGATCCTGGACGCTGTACTCGTGTACCGTCTACTTCCACATAACCCCGTGAAGCTTTATCCATCCCAGCAATAATATTCAACAATGTTGACTTACCACAACCAGAATGACCAATTAGAGAAATAAAATCTCCTTGCTTAATTTCTAGATTGATATCTTCGAGAATGATGTTTCTATCACCGTTGGGCGCACGATATTCTTTATTGATGTTGTGAATCTTGACGAAATTCTGCATTGGAGTATCTCCTAATAAATCGTGGTACACAATTAAATTAATGGATGGGGACAGGTGACAGTTGACAGAGGAGAATAACTAATGACTATTCTTGTGGTGTAACTTTGAAAGCTATATAAGCCATCATTTTGTCTAGTACCAGACCAACTACACCCAGATAGATGATTGCCAATATAATTTCACTAATATTGGAATTGTTGTAGGCATCGACAATAAAAAAGCCTAGTCCATCATCGGCGAGTAACATTTCCGCCGCAACAACGGCTAACCAAGAAAGACCAATAGCAATTCTTAACCCAGTAAAAATGTAAGGTAGTGTTGCAGGGAGCAGGACTTTGTAAAAGTTCTCAAAAAATGAGAGTCCTAAAATTTTTGAGACATTAGTATAATCTTTGGGAATCATTTGTACACCCAAAGCTGTATTGAGAATAATCGGCCAAATAGCAGTAATGGTGATTACGAAAATAGCCGATGGATTTGGTTTCAGAAATATAGCCTGGGCTAAAGGTAGCCAAGCTAGAGGTGCAACAGGGCGCAATATCTGGATGACGGGATCTATAGCTTGTTTTAAAAATTTATTGAGGCTAATCAAAAAGCCAATGGGAATGCCAATAACTACAGCTATCAAATAACCAAAAGTGACTCGTTTGAGGCTAGCAAGAATCAACCAAAAGAAGCCTTTATTTAATCCACCTTTATTAAAAAATGGGTCAATAATCAATTCCCAAGTATTCCTGATAACTGCAACAGGAGAAGGTAAAGAGGTATCAGGAGTAAGGCTCATCAAATGCCAAAGTATTAAAATACTAGCAATACCGCATAACGGGGCAAAGATTTGCTGGAGGATTCGCCAAAAAAGTTGCTTCGTTTTTGGACTTTGAGCGAGTGGTCTTCTAGAGCGTATCACCATATAATTAAATTACCTGCGTTTTACTAGCTATTAAAATTAATAACAATCTTGGCATTTTTGATAATCAACGGCAATGATAACTAGATATCCTATCCATTTGTCATATTTGCGATTAGCAAAGTTAATAAGTGATATTGATGATATCTGAATGTGTGTTTATGGGCGGAATTTCTGCTGTTATAGATTTATCAGATATTAGTTGGTGATTTATGCAGTTAGTTTACATATACTTTGCGTCTAACATTTATAAACCCTTTGATATGAGTTAAGTAGAACAACTTGAAAACACCAAACTATGTTAAGTAATGTAAAAAAACTAAGATTGAGTTCGTAGTATTCGCGTAGCGTCTCGTAGAGAGGACTTTAGTCCTTTTTTGTTCGCGGAGCGTCCCGCAGGGAACGGAGAGAACGCAGAGAGAACTAAAGTTTTTACTACAAACCTTTAATTATTTACCCTGTTCTACTTAGTTTTGTTAGGGACTTATACAATAGCTTGGTCTATGTTTCCTAACGTCAACCGAAGAATAATCTTCGTATTAACTGAAATAGTTAGTACATCACAATATAAAGCCCAGCCCCTATCTGTAATAGTGTGGACTGGGGGTATAATTTTTTTCGCGGTTTCCCTCTAGGAAAGTAGAGCTATGCTACGTCTTTGATGGATAGTGATACCTTGAGCAACTGCGGGACGTTCAGCGATGCGATCGCGCCATACTGACAGACTAGTCCTGCTAGTCCTGTGTCAAGTTAGTTTTGATGGTTTGTAGTAAGGACTTTAGTCCTTACTACAAAAAAAGCTTATCCATCAATTCAAACTTGATGAACTACTAGACATCTCCAAAAATGAAATATGCGTTATCCATAAACCGTTAGAGACGTAGCAATGCTACGTCTCTACTTTTTCACCAGATGTCTATGAGAAAATTTATTTGATTTCTAGGCTTGCACTCTGTTGGTCATTTTTGCGGCCTAGTTGACCATCTTCCATATGAATAATGCGATTGGCAATATCTAAAATCCGATTATCGTGAGTCACCAACAAAATAGTGCATCCTTGTTCTTTTGCTAAATGCTGCATCAGGTCTACAACATCTCGACCAGTTTTTTTATCTAATGCAGCTGTTGGCTCATCTGCTAAAACTAACTTGGGGTGACTGACTAAAGCACGAGCGATCGCTACCCGTTGTTTTTGTCCTCCAGAAAGGTTATCGGGATAGTAATCAACACGCTCACCTAGACCTACCGCTTGCAGCATGGCTTCAGATTTGGTACGTGCTTCCATTGAGCTAATATTTTCATGTAGCTCAATGGACATTTGCACATTCTGTCTAGCAGTCATAAATGGCAATAAATTATGAGCTTGGAAGATATAACCAATATGGCGACGAGTTTGCACCATTTTCTCTTCATTCGCGCCATTCATTTCTTGACCTAAAATTTTTAAACTTCCCTCTTGGACTGAACGCAAAGCACCAATTAATGATAATAAAGTAGTTTTGCCTGAGCCAGAGGGGCCAGTCATAATGACAATTTCGCCCGAATCTATTGCTAGATTAATGTCAAATAATACCTGCTTTTTTAAGGAACTATTGCCATAATAATGGTTGAGATTACTAATATCTATTACAGGTTGCATAAATATATAGTCCTTAAAAAATATCAGCCGGATCAGCAGATTTTAGCTTGCCTACCGCCGTAGCGCCAGAAATAAAACACATAATGACGGTTGCTAACATCACAAATATCGCTCGTGAAAAACTCATTTCAATCGGCAGCAAGGTCGCTTTTTTAGCAAATTCATACTGGATTATAGAGAGGATAAAACCTGGTATATAACCTAAAAATGCAATAAATAAAGCTTGTTGAAGCACCATAGACAACAGATAATTATGCCTATATCCCATTGCTTTCAGGGTGGCATATTGTGCTAGATGTTCAGAAACATTGCTATAAAGAATTTGATAAACAACTACTATACCTACAATAATTCCCAGTCCTACACCTAAATTAAATATAAAACCAATTGCTGTACTACTTTGCCAATAGTTTTTTTCAAAAGCAATTAACTCGGCTTTCGAGAAAACTTTCACATCTTTTGGTAGAAAATCTTTCAATTTCTTGACAAAGGCATCAGCATTATTGCCAGGTTTTAATTTAATCAGACCAATATTAATGAAGCCTTGTTGCCTATTACTAAAAATCCTCAGAAAATTCAGATGGCTAGTAACTAAGTTACCATCAGAACCAAAAGATGCTCCTAGCTCAAATAATCCACCTACCTGAATTTTACGATTGGGGCCGCGATCGCTAACTTCTGCTGTAATATCGCGCTGCTGTTCAAATTCTGCAACAATAGGGCCAAACTCAGCGCGAGAACTACGGTCAAATAAAACCATATCAGGTAGTTTGAGAATGTTTAAATTTTCTGCAACTCCTGGAAAATCAAATATTTGCTCTTGCAGTTCAAAACCAATTACAAAAATATTCCGCCAAGAATCTCTAGTTGCAGTATTTTTCCACTGCACAAATCCTAAATAAATAGGATTAACAAACTCCACCTCATCAAATGCTAAAGCTTGAGTTAATCGCCTTTGGGGGAAGCTTTCCATCGCCACTAAAGATGTAGATCGGGGACTGATTAAAAAGCAATCACCTTGTAACCCTTGATGTAAACGCACAGCACTATCAAATAAAGCATCTCGAATACCCAGTTGCATAAATACAATAATAACTGCAAATATAACTCCTGAAAGTGCCACAATTAATCGAGTTTTTTGGTATCTAAGTTGTAACCAGGCTGTAGGTAGTTTGCTAAACATATTTTCTTGCTAATTGCTAGTGCTTTCTGGAGAATTGGATGTGTTTATTACCACTTTTACCTGCAAATTAGTTAATCCGGCAACTCGCTGACTAGCTTCTGCATCAAGACGAATTTTCACTTCAACTACTCTGGCATCTGCATCGGCAACTGGGTCAGTACCGAGTGCATCTTTTTTGCCAATTTGCAACCCGACTTCATCTACTGTTCCTTGTAGCTCACCGATGACTCTATCACCCTTAATTGTGGCTATTTGACCTATCTTGACTTGAGCGATGTCGGTTTCATAGACTTCTGCTGTGACATACATTTGGTCAGTGTTTCCTAAGTCAACAATTCCCTGATTGCCAATTAATTCACCAGGCCAGCTATGAATTTGGAGAATTTGACCATCTCTAGGCGATCGCACATAAGCTAACTCTAAATCTGCCCTAGCTCGTTGCACAGTAGCTTGTGTAGCTGCGACTTCCATTTGTGCTAGTTGCACATCCACAGGACGAACTTCTGCAATAGAATCCAGAGTTGCTTCTGCTTCTTTAATCTGCTTTTGATTCGTGGCTACTGTGCGACGGAGGTTAGCTGTTGCTTCTTCAATATCTTCTTGATAGGAACTCACAATGCGGCTGAGATTGGCTTGTGCTTCCTTCAGGCGTTCTTGAGTAGTATCCTGCTGGAGACAAAAACTATCACGCTGTTGAGCTGCTACCGCCCCATCTTGATATAAATTCTGATAGCGTTCACAATCTGTTTGGGAATTTCGCAACTCAGCTTTAATGCGCTCAATCGTTGCTTCTTGGGCAATTTTTTCCCCTTGTAACTTAGCTTTTAAGCTGGCAATAGTTGCCCTTTGGGTAGCGATTTGTCCTTTTAACTCGGCCTGTGTGCCTTCAAATCTGGCATCTTGAGCCGTTATCTCACCCCTTTTCGCACCAGCTTTGACTTGCTGTAGACGAGCCTGGGCAACTTTCACCTGCACTTGTGCTTGTCTAAGAGATGCTTGCAGGCGATCGCGACTATCTAAAATCGCAATGACTTGGCCAGACTTAATTTTATCCCCTCGTTTCACCAACAGTTCCGTAACTCTTGCCCCTTCTTGAAAAGCAGGAGCAGATACTGTAATTACTTTATCTTGAGGTTCTAAATACCCTGTAGCAGCAATAGCACCAATATCATTAATCTTTGTATTGACGGTAGTTGATGTTGATCTAGAATTTGCCGACTGCAAACTGAGAACAGAGTAAGTGGTAATAGCACCAGTTGCTACAGCAGAAATGATTATGAGAGCAGTAGTTCCCCGATTCAGAGATTTAAACATGAGTTGGGATTTCATTTTTACTACCTGAGTTTAAAAAATATCATTTGGCGGTAGCATTTATACTAATTCGTCATGTTTTTGAGAGAATTAGTGTGAGGGTTTGCCTGATTTGAAACTTTGTTAATTTATCAGAGGCACTTGAGGAATTTATGCAATTAGCACAGTAATTTATCCCTAAACCCTTACCGTTATTGCCATTGCATCAGTCCTAGAATCTGGAAATTATTTGAGATAAATCAATAAGTTCAAGCCGGGAATAGTGCGGGAGAGTGTCCATAAAACTAGGGTGATATAGAGTACCCCTAAACTCCATTGATACCAAGCTAGGGTAGAAATTATTCCCGGTAGTTGTTCATCTCGGAGGCGAATGTCGTTAAACCCTAACTTAACTAGATTGTTGAGGCTAAAGTCATAGTAGTTCAGCCAATTCCAACGGCGATCGCATAATAGGGGCATATATCGTTCCCGAAATACTTGATTTCTGGGAATCACGGGTAAACGACCAATTAATAATCGCAACTGTCGAAATGTTCCGTCTTCGCTTAAGTAAGAAATATTCATTAAGTCGTGATAGCGTCCCTGTTGATAGAGGCGGATCAGTAAAATTAAGGGTATGGGGACGATAATTATACTTAGGCATCCCAGAGTGAGCCAAGGTTGGGCAGCATTGCGGAAAATGGCTAATAAGCTCAAGAATGTTAACCCACTAAAACTAATAAAGATGGCAACAGTTTCATAGTAGGTGGGAATGATGGGGACGGGATGCAGACGACGAAAGCGATCTACTAGCCAAAATAGTACACCAAAATAAGCGATCGCCACTCCCCCCACACCAAAGACTAGCCAGAAGTTTGTCCCATAGCCGCTTAAGAGTAACAATACACTCAATGCTAACCAAGCCCAAGCTTCTAGCAACCAACTACCAATAGCCAGGGGTTCGGAAACTATCAGGCGATCGCTGAGTTGGTTGTAGGTGGCTAAATCGATATCTACTAAGGTTAATAGTTCGTTGGTGTTGCGAAATTGTTTAATGATTCGGCGTTGGGCGATCGCTTCTGCTTGAATGTGAGAAAAACCCAGTCTGATCAAACTTACCACAGGTGCATTATTAATATTAATCCCTAATAACTCATGGCTTAATTCTTGCAGTCTTAATTGTTGTTTGGTGTACTCTATTTGGTTAGCATCAGTTACTTGCTGTTGTTGACGGAAATTCTGTCCCAAATTTCGCAAAATATTTTGATTTCCTTGTAAAGTGGGGACACTAAACATTTTCCCAATCTGCCCAGGATTACCTAATATTTTTGCTTGATTAGAATTAAACGTAATCCCAGGGACATTTAAAAATGCTTCCTTGGCAAATAGGGCATCACTAAAATCAGCTTGGTTGAGAATACTAGCATTCTGCAAATCTACAGGTTGATTAAACAGCACCTCTCTAAATATGACAGCTTGCTCAAAAGTTGCCTCTTTTAAAAATAGGAACTGATTAAAACTTGATTTAGTAAACTGGGCTTGATTTGTAAATTTCGCATCAGAAAAATCAGCATTCTCTTGCCATTGAATATTATTAAATCTAGCTAACTGTTTAAAAATAGCTTGATTGAAATTGGCATTTTTATCAAAAAAGCTACCTTGAAAATCAGCATTTTCGAGAAACTGGGTTTGTTTAAAATTAGCTTTATCAAAAAAAATACTACTGCGAAAATCACTCGTTTTGCGGAAACTGGAATTATAAAAACTTACAAGGCGACTAAATCTAGTTTCACTCCAGTTAGCAATTTGCAGAAAAACAGCATTTTGAGCATCTACAGATTGGAGAAAAAATGTATTAGGAAATCTTACTTCTCCATTGAAACGAGTTTGAGTGAATGTCAAAGCACCACGAAAAACTGTCACTTCGCTAGACGCTGTTGATTGAGTATCTAAAAGTGAACGACAATCTTTAGAGTTGATTAAAGTCACCGTTAAAGATTGCAAGCAAACTAAACGTAACTGTTCTAATTGTGCTTGCTCAGTGGCAGTAAAAATGGGAGCAATGGCTTGGGCGTATAAAGGCGTTCTTAAACCCAAATCACTGCCAATAAAATCACCTTGAACTAGAGAATAGCTCAAGTCTAAGCCTAAAGGTTTTGCTCCAGTTTTTTGCAGTTCTTTTCGCAGCAATTGATAAAAAGCATCACGAAAACTAGCATTTTCGGGACGCAAATCAATTACCATTTGTCGCAAATCTACAGTTAAATTACCTTCTCGGAGAGTAGGATTATGTAGTCGTTCTTGCAACAATTCTAAAGTTAATGGTGTGCGTTCTAGTTGTGTTGGTACTGCCCACGCGGGTAGGGGAATTAATAATACTAACAACGCACACAAAATAATTAGTAAAGTAGCTTGTCTCCACCATAGGGAATGGGACATTGGGTATGAGTCATTAGTCATTAGTCATTGGTTCTTTCCCATCTGCCTTGTCTCCCTTTCCCATTGCCACTCCCTTCTTCAATCATTGCTGATCAGCAGAACAATTTTACCCACAATTCCACCCTCTTCAAGTAACTGATGAGCTTGAGCAGCTGCTTCTAAAGGAAACTTGTGACTGACGTGAATTTTTAATTTACCTTGATCAATCCAATCTGCACACTCTGCCAAGATTTCCGCATGATGCTGTTGTGCTTCTACTAAGCCAAGTAACATCGGTGTCAGCATTAACTCGAAACTGACGCGGAGGTTGCGATTTCTGGCACTTCTCCAAACAGTATCGGCCTTGGGTTCAAGAATAGTAACGATATCGCCATAGACTCGCACAGCCGAAAAGGTTTGATGAAAAGTTGCACCGCCAACGGTATCAAAAGCTAAGTCTACACCTTCGCCGTTACTCCAATCTAAGGCAGCTTGGGCAAAATCTGTTTGTTTATACAAAATTACATGATCAGCACCAAGTTCTCTGACGAAATGTGCCTTTTCTTCAGAACTAACAGTAGTGGAGACAGTCGCGCCTTTGAGTTTTGCCAGTTGAATCGCTACATGGCCAACTCCACCAGCACCTGCATGAATTAAAACTTTATCTCCAGGTTCTAATCTTCCCCGTTCATATAAAGCTTCCCAAGCGGTGATTAAAACTAGAGGCGCGGCGGCGGCTTCAGCAAAGGTTAAGGACTCTGGTTTATGGGCTGCAAAGCGTTCATCTATAATAGTGTACTCAGCATAATTACCTTGATGTCCGCCTAAGCCACCGTTACAGAAATAGACTGCATCACCTGGACGAAACCGTTTTACGCCGTCGCCGACTGCTTCCACTACACCTGCACCATCACACCCTAAAATTGCTGGCATTTGATCGGGGTAAAAAGTGCCTCGTTGTCGTAGTTTAGTGTCAATGGGGTTAATTCCAGCTGCTACCAAGCGGACTAATAAGTCTGTACTACCTAATACAGTAGGTTTTGGCACTTCCTGTAATTGCAAAACCTCTGGACTACCTGGTGCTGTGATTAAAACTGCTTTCACGATTTTTCCTCCCAGTTGAAGCTAGATGCACACTCATTATTTGTCAATTTAGCGTAACTAGGAAGGTAAAAGGCGATCGCCGTCAGGAAAAGGCGGGGGGTAGCGGATCGCACTTGTATTATTGACAATGTTGGTGAAATCAAGCTTACCTAGCCAATTCTCAGAAGTTTCTCAGCTAGAACTCATCTTGCCATGAGTAAATGAAGCCGTAACTTAGCAACCAAATTTTCCTTTTATTGAAGAGAATTTTGGCAATTTTTGGATTAACTCTGCACTAACAGAAGATTATTACAAGGAAACCATGAATAATCAGCATCTTGCTGCTTTTTTGAATCATCAAAGCATTGTCACTATGGCCTTTGGTGTATTCTCAGCTTTAACTATGACATCAGCAGCAACAGCCGGCACATTAAAAGTCACTGTTGAGAATTTAGCACCACAACAGGGCGTTGTCGTCACGCCATTATGGGTAGGCTTTCATGACGGTAACTTCGATATTTTTAATTCTGGTGAGGTTGCTTCTAGCAGTCTCGAACGGTTAGCCGAGGATGGGAGTACAGCACCAATAGCCAATCAATTTTTAGCTAGTGGTACTGGACTAATTGAGGGGACAATCTTCGGGCCAGGTATCAGTCCTACCTCACCGCCTGTTATTCCTCCAGGTGCGATCGCTTCGAGAATATTTGAGGTTGATAGTGGTCTGGCTAGCAGTCACTACTTTAGTTATGCTGCCATGATTGTTCCTAGCAATGATGCCTTTATTGCCAATGGTAATCCACTAACTTTCAAAATTTTTGACGATGCAGGCAAATTTATCGGTGCTGATTTTATAGTTTCTGGTAACAATATTTGGGATGCAGGGACGGAAGTCAACGATGAAATTCCTGGTAATACTGCACTTCTCGGACAAACAACACCTAACACTGGGGTGACAGAAAATGGCGTAGTTCGTCTACATCCTGGCTTTATTCCTGGTGGAAATATCTTATCCGCCTTTCCTAACGCAGACTTTACAACTTCAGGCTACCAAGTAGCGCGGATTAAAATTGAACAAGTGCCAGAACCAGGTAATACGGCTGGGTTGTTAATTACTGGCGGTTTGTTATGGATGGGGTATCGTTTTCGTAAGCAATTCAGTTTAGGAATTGAGGAAACAGATAGAGTTAAACGAATGCTCTGATTTTCATCTCATTTTTTCGCTTAAATTCCAATACTGTTCAGTTAAGGGTAGTTTAGCTATACAGAACCCCGCTTTCTTTGAAAAAGTGGGGTTCTAGATTTGTGATAAAAAAACCGTAAAACTATATGAAATTATAGTTTTACGGTTTTTAGTGTGGTGTGAGGAGCTTAACTAAATATCATGATAGAGTAACTGACTAGTGATGACACGCTCGTAACAGTTTTGGTAACAAGATTTTTTTGTAAAGATAATAATAATTTCTTGTAAGCCTCCACTTAGCGCAGCTACGTACTAGCAACATATAAAAGAAACACTACTTCTTCTCTCTTCGCTGTCACTTGTCACCTGTCACCTGTCCCCTGTCACCTGTCCCCTATTCCCTACATGAACCATTTAACTGCTATGCTACCCCCATTTATTGTGTTAGACCAGCTATTACAAAGCTGGTTGTTAGAAGATATTGGTAGAGGCGATCGCACTACAAATAGTCTATTAGCCGCAGATGTCACTCCAGGTAAGGCTAAATGGATAGCAAAAGCACCAGGAATAATTGCTGGTTTACCTGTAGCAGCTAGGGTATTTCAGCTATTGAATGAGAAAGTTAGTTTTGTAGTGGCTGCTGATGAAGGTGCATTCTGTGAACCAGGACAACTAGTAGCGGAAATTCACGGTTCATTGGATGCGTTGCTGATGGGGGAACGGGTAGCGTTGAACTTAGGGATGCGTTTGAGTGGAATTGCTACCTTAACTAATCAATATGTAAAACAAATTGCCGATTTACCTGCACAGTTGGTAGATACCCGCAAAACCACACCCGGATTAAGATTGTTAGAAAAGTACGCAACTGCTGTGGGTGGTGCAATTAATCACCGCATGGGGTTAGACGATGCAGTGATGATTAAAGATAACCATATTGCGGCGGCTGGGGGAATTGCAGCAGCTATAACCCGGATTCGTGCCAAAATTCCCTATCCTTTGACAATAGAAGTAGAAACGGAAAATTTAGCACAGGTGAAAGACGCTTTGGAGCATCAAGCCGACATTATTATGTTAGATAATATGCCCTTAGATATGATGCGGGAAGCAGTGGTGTTAATTCGTCAGCAGGATAGACGGGTAAAAATAGAAGCCTCTGGGAATGTGACTTTAGAAACTATTCGCGCTGTTGCTGAGACAGGTGTTGACTATATTTCCAGTAGTGCGCCGATTACTCAATCGAAGTGGTTAGATTTAAGTATGAAAATGTGATCAATTCATTCTCCAGCAGTAAGATTATCTAATACTTGCTGAAATTCTGTAGTTGTTGGAATTGCGATCGCGCTTTTCAGCAGTGTCTTCAGCAACGATGGATCATTAATTTCATTAATGGCTTCCACAATAGAGTTTGGCACTTCTCCAAATCTCGTTTCTAAAATAGCAATCAAATTCTCTCTACCCATTTGAACAATCCCTTCTTCTTTTGCTAGTCGTTCAATACTGGTTACGTATCGCATTCTCTGTACCTCCTCGTAACTTCTGACTTCCATTTTAAAATCTAATGCCAATTCCCTTGGCAAAACCATCACCCAGTCGATAAACCGAAATAATTCCTGAATATCTTCTCGGCTATATCCCCTGGAAAATAGACTTCTAACTATGCTTAATTTCCACTGTAGCCGACTTTCTGGGTTGCGTTGGGTCGCTTTGGTTTTGAGATGCGCCATCACAATTATCCCAAAGGGGTTGGTGGTTTGTTCTAGGGTTTCCCAAGTTGTTTCAAAGTCTAACAATTTCGCTATGGGGAACTCTAAACTCACACAACATCCACCTAGTTGATAGCTGTAGCTATTAGGTCGCCAATTTGGTTGGTCATCAGCTAAAACCGCCAAGCTAATGACGCGCTTTTTGTGACGGTCAAATAAGCGGTAATTATAGATGTACATCCGTTCTGCGAATTGGCGGTCATATTTTCCTTGAACTTCCACATGAACTAATACCCAAGCTTCTTCACCATTGAGTAACCAAACTTTGGCAACTTTATCGACTAAACGCCGTCCGATTTCTGCATCAGGTTCTAGCTGTTGTAGTTCGGTGTCGAGAAATTCGTAAGGTTGTGTCCAGTCGATTTCTCCGTAAGCTTGGGGGAAAAAGAAGTCCAGAAAGTTAGGGAAATATAACTCAATGACTTCTTTCCAAGGACTATCGTAATCGGTTGTTGATTCTGTCATTGACTAAAACAAAAAGTATCTTTGCGCCATTGGTAAAACTGTGGCGGGTTCACAGGTTAGCAATTCGCCATCGGCTTTGACTTCATAGGTTTCTGGATCTACTTCGATATGAGGTAAAGCATCATTTAACTTCATATCCTGTTTAGTTAATTGACGTGTCCCAGAAACCGCTACGGCTGATTTCTTTAAACCCAACTGGCTAGGAATTCCTCTAGCTAAAGCCGCTTGGGAAACAAAGGTTAAAGATGTGGCGTGTTTCGCGCCTCCAAAACTACCAAACATCGGTCGCATATGTACAGGTTGGGGTGTGGGTATACTGGCGTTTGCATCTCCCATCTGTGACCATGCAATCATCCCGCCTTTAATAACTATCTCTGGCTTCACACCAAAGAATGCTGGTCTCCACAAACATAAATCTGCAAGTTTACCTGCTTCTACCGAACCGACATATTCAGCAATACCATGTGTAATGGCTGGATTAATCGTATATTTGGCAACATATCTTTTAGCCCGCAGATTATCTGCTTCTCCATCACCTGCAAGCCTTCCCCGTTGCACCTTCATTTTGTGGGCTGTTTGCCAAGTGCGAATTATTACTTCACCTACTCTTCCCATTGCTTGAGAATCGGATGCAATCATGCTAAACGCGCCTAAATCATGGAGAATATCTTCGGCGGCGATGGTTTCCCGGCGGATGCGGGACTCGGCAAAGGCGACATCTTCGGCGATGCTGGGGTCGAGGTGATGACATACCATCAACATATCTAGGTGTTCATCTAAGGTGTTGAGGGTATAGGGACGGGTGGGGTTGGTGGAAGATGGGAGGACGTTGGGTTCACCGCAGACTTTGATAATATCTGGTGCGTGTCCACCGCCTGCGCCTTCAGTGTGATAAGTGTGAATGACGCGATGTTTAAAGGCGGCGATGGTATCTTCGACAAATCCGGCTTCGTTGAGGGTGTCGGTGTGAATTGCCACTTGCACATCATATTCATCGGCGACACTGAGACAGGTATCAATGGTAGCGGGGGTTGTTCCCCAGTCTTCATGTAGCTTTAACCCCATTGCACCAGCTAAAACTTGTTCGATTAAGCCTTGGGGTTGGCTGGTGTTTCCCTTACCTAAAAAGCCTAAGTTCATGGGGAAAGCATCAGCCGCTTGTAGCATTCGGTAAATGTTCCAGGGGCCGGGGGTGCAGGTGGTGGCGTTAGTTCCTGTAGCGGGGCCTGTACCACCGCCAATCATGGTAGTGATACCGGAGGCGATCGCAACTTCAATCTGCTGCGGACAGATAAAATGAATATGGCTATCGATACCGCCAGCCGTGAGAATCATTCCTTCCCCGGCTAAGGCTTCTGTACCTGGGCCGATAATAATATCGATATTGTCTTGAATATATGGATTCCCGGCTTTCCCAATTTTAAATATTTTGCCGTCTTTAATGCCGATGTCTGCTTTGACTACTCCCCACCAATCGAGAATCAAAGCATTGGTAATGACTAAATCTACTGCACCATCTGCATTGGAAATAGGGGATTGTCCCATCCCATCGCGGATGACTTTACCGCCGCCAAATTTCACTTCGTCGCCGTAGGTAGTGAAGTCTTGTTCTACTTGTATAAATAATTCTGTATCAGCTAGGCGGATGCGATCGCCTACTGTGGGGCCGTAGGTTTCTGCGTAGGCGCGGCGAGATATTTTGTAAGGCATATTACATTTTTTGGAAGTGGGGTTAGAATTGAGTTTAAACGCAAAGAGGCGCGGAGGGAAGCGCAGAGGGTCGCGGAGTATGGATGAGAATGATTTGAGTGGGATGATTATTGGTTGTGGAATGCGGGTGCATACGGCGTTGGGTCCGGGGTTGTTGGAGTCGGCTTATGAGGAGTGTTTGTGTTATGAGTTGCAGCAGCAAGGATTTAGAGTTGGTAGGCAAATTCCATTACCCCTTGTGTATAAAGAGGTGCAATTAGATTGTGCCTATCGTTTGGATTTGATAGTTGAAAATAAGGTAGTGATTGAAGTCAAATCTGTAGAATCTCTCAAACCCATCCACGCGGTACAACTTCTCACGTACCTGAAACTTACCCAATGTAAACTCGGCCTCCTCCTCAACTTTAACGTCCTCCACCTCAAAGAAGGCATCAAACGAGTAGCCAACAAACTCTAACTTTGCGCACCTCTGCGTAAACCTCCGCGCCCCTACCCTGCGGGAACGCCTAAAGGCGAATGCGTTATAATTTCCCATTCACCTTCCCGTTAAACCCATAAACTTGACGACTCCCAATTAAAGGAACTAAACTCACCTCCTTCTCATCCCCCGGTTCAAACCGCACTGCTGTTCCGGCTGGAATATCTAACCTCATTCCCAATGCTTGTTTTCGATCAAAATTAAGCGCATTATTCACCTCATAAAAATGAAAATGTGAACCAACTTGAATCGGGCGATCGCCTGTATTCCCTACGCACAATTTCACAATTTGACGACCAGCATTAAGTTCAATTTCTCCGGCAGGTGTAATAATTTCCCCTGGTATCATCATAGTATTTGCAATGGTATTACGTGATAGTTAATTTTATCCGAAATCAAGATATCAGCAAAGCTAATTCCTCTAACTCTTCTTTGATAGACTTAGGTTGATACCCCAAAATAAAAGCTTTGGAACTGTCTAAAGATACATCTGCGGGTCTTGGTGCTGCCATTTGCACATCTTGTTGACGACAACCTTTAAGTCCAATTGCCGGAAGTTGGAAAACATCTACCAAAAGCCGCCCAAAATCATAGCGAGAAATCCTTTCTTTGCCGCCTAAATGAATAATACCGTTAACTTTTTCTAAGGCTAATAATAACCCCTGTACCGCAGTTTTAGCACTGGTTGGGGTGCGAAATTCGTCGATGAATAAATTTAGTTCTTGTCTCTGGTTTAAAATTTCAATAAATGGCTGAATAAAACTTTTAGCTGTGGGGGTAGCATTACCAAACATTAATGGCATCCGACACACTGCTGTCATGGGATAGCGTTCTAACATTTGTATTTCTGCTAATACTTTTTGCTCACCGTAAATATTAACAGGACACACCGCATCTGTTTCTTTATAAGGCGCATTTAACCCATCAAAAACTAAGTCAGTTGATGTGAAGACACAGGGAATAGCATAATCTGCACAAAGTCCCGCAATATTACTAGATGCTGTCACATTAATTAAGTGTGATTCTTGGGGATGGATTTGACAAAAGTTTGGTTGCGATCGCGCTGCTGTATGAATGACTGCATCCGGTTGAATTTCCCTAAATGCCTGCTTCAATTCAGCAAAATCTGTTAAGTTTAATTTAATTAAGTTAATCCCAGAAATTGCTATATTATGGTAATAATAAGTTCCATAAATTTGCCAATTTTGTTTAGCTATTTGGCAAAGATGCCATCCCAAAAAACCACTTGCTCCCGTGATTAAAAGTTTTTTCATTGGAAAGTGATGAGTGCTGAGTAATGAGTAATGAGTAATGAGTAATGAGTAATGAGTGGGTGGGCATTGTATTTTTCTCCCCCTGCTCCCCCTGCTCCTCTTACCTACTGCATCAATTCCTGAAATTGCTTATTACTACGCACTTTATCAAAATCTGGGTCAATTTTTGCTAACTGTTGGTACTTATCAGCATCAAGTTGTATAGCTTTTTGCAAATTTGCAGTGGCTAATTCTACATTGCTTTGTAAGGCATAGGTACAAGCTTGATTGTAATAGACTTCTGGTTTATCTGGTTTGATGGCGATCGCTCGCTCATAAGACTTTAAAGCTTCTTGATAGCGTTGCAGCTTTGTTAGGGAAATCCCGCGATTAATCCAGGCGGCGGCTTTTTTTGGTGCGAGGGCGATCGCTTTGTCATATGCTGCTACTGCACCTTGATAATTTTGCAAGGTCATCAACACGTTACCTCGGTTATACCAAGCCTCATCTTTCTCTGGCTGGAGAGCGATCGCTTTGTCGTAGGATGAGAGTGCATCTTTATACTTTTGCAACGATGCTAGGGCGTTACCCCGATTAATCCAAATATCTCCATTTTCTGCTTTGATGGCGATCGCTTGCTCATACATCGCTATAGCATCTTGATAGCGTTGTGCATCTAATAAAATATTTCCTTCAACAAATAATTGTTCTGCCTTTTGGCTATCCTTTGCTTCTGTAAATAGCCGGGAAACATTAATCTTTTTGACTACTTCCTTGGTATTAGTTGTTGATGAGTTTATCCCATCACTACACCCAAATGTGAAGAAAGTAATAAAACCACAGGCAACTAAGCTGCGCCAAAAGACCATACTGTAACCACAGAACTCATAAAACAATGTTAAAACTACCCATCTTTTCTAATCGTATTAACTATCACGAATGATTTTAGATAGTTTTGTATATGTTTTGACACTTTACGTTGCTTTGAAAAATTTGTTAAAAATGTCTAACAAGACTAACATATTTTGTTGAGGAAATCAAATTTTGCTAGCGATGGCGTAACCGCCCAGCGTAGCTGATCGCAGTAGTAATGTTAATTTTCCATGCCCCATAACCCCTATGTTGTATATATGGTGAATTTTTTATGGTCAATCCGTTGGGTAATTGAGACTACTGGGGCAAAATAGAAAACATGACGACTGAATCTAATTCCCCCAAACCACCAACCCCAAAATCTATACCTGAACATGAATCGCAACCAGATGACTTTGATGGTGCTAGAGCAGGTGAAAATCACCTCACGCCAGGAACACTAGCTGCACAACAAGCTTTAGCGGCGATTTCGTCTTTGCAATCTCCGCAAAATACAGCCGCCTTGCAACAAGCCCGTTCTAGTTTCTCAACCACCCCAAAACCTCAATTAAAAGTTAAGCCGAGAGCATTGTTAATAACTGTAGCGGCGATCGCTCTGACTCTCCTCGGCTTTGTCCTCAATAACTGGATTATCGGTATGGTGGGGACGTTGGGGACGTTGCTGTTATCTTTGGTGATACTCTTTCCTTGGTTGCAATATGTAGTCAATTCGTGGTTTTCTGGTCAAGATAAAACCATATTTATTGGCTCGGTAGGGCTAATAGTAGCATTCATTGGTGGTTTAAAGTTTTCCGGATTGGGCGATCG
Organism: Anabaena sp. CCY 9402-a; assembly: GCF_963920945.1. Classification (NCBI taxonomy): domain Bacteria; kingdom Bacillati; phylum Cyanobacteriota; class Cyanophyceae; order Nostocales; family Nostocaceae; genus Anabaena; species Anabaena sp. CCY 9402-a. Next base: position 14,335 of record NZ_CAWUDL010000064.1, on the reverse strand, counting down.
CTTACTGCTGTGGGGACGGCGAATCAATTGGGATGCGTCGGGAACTCTGGCGGAGTGGTTTGGGGCTTTGGGTCAAATTTTGATTGCGATCATTGCTGTTTATGTGGCGTGGCGACAATATGTAATTTCCAAAGACTTGACAATTCAGCAAAACCTGTTGACGGTTCAGCAAAATATTATTACCCAACAACAAACCATTGATTCCTACTTCCAAGGGGTTTCTGACTTGGTGTTAGATGAAGAAGGATTATTAGAAGATTGGCCGCAAGAAAGAGCGATCGCCGAAGGTCGGACGGCGGCAATTTTTAGTAGTGTTGATGGTAGTGGTAAAGCTAAAATTCTGCGTTTTTTGTCCCGTTCTAAGTTACTCACACCCCTAAAACGCGATCGCCGTCTAGGTAGAGCCATTCTCAACGGCGTTGGCGGCTACGCAGAAGACCGCTTAGAGGGTGTACGCGTCATTGATTTAGGTGTGATGCTAGCCGCCGCCGACCTTGCAGGTACAGATTTACGCTGGACTGACCTCAGTGAAGCCAATCTTGTTCGCGCTAGTCTCAGTGGTTGTGATTTAGTTAAAGCCAACTTTTCTCGTACTATCTTATATGATGCCAATCTCAGTGGGGCTGACTTGAATGGGGTGCGCCTATTTTACGGTGCATTGGCACAAGCATCACCCCGTAGTCGCACTGAACCACCAGACTATGAAACAGGAGAATACACTGGTGCGGTGGTTGAAAATGCTGATTTTAGCGATGTTCAAAGAATGCCTGAATCTGTTCGTTATTACTGCTGCGCTTGGGGTGGCGAAAAAACGAGAAGAACGATTCCTGGCGGTTGTGAAGGTATTCCTAATCAGTTAGGAAGATAAGTTGGTAATATTTATTGAGTGAAGTAATGGGTATTTACTCATTACTCATTTAATCACCGTCGGGGCGAGTGAGGATTTCCACGCCATCTTCTGTAACTACTATGGTATGTTCAAACTGGGCGGATAATTTGCGATCGCGTGTTACAGCTGTCCAACCATCATTGAGCATTTCGACTTCATAAGTGCCTTCGTTAATCATTGGCTCAATTGTAAATACCATCCCCGAACGCAAACGCTTGCCTTTGTCCCGTATACCGTAGTGGGGAACATCTGGTGCAGTGTGGAAAATATGACTGATACCATGTCCCACAAAATCACGCACCACAGAAAAACCTTCTCCCTCCGCATACTCTTGAATAGCCGCGCCAATATCACCAATCCGCGCCCCTGGCTTGACTTCCGCAATACCTAAGTAGAGACACTTTTGGGTCACTTCTACCAGATGTTGTACTTTTGGCGCAGCAGTACCAACAATAAAAGTTTTCGATGTGTCACCGTGATAACCATCAACAATTGGTGTCACATCAATGTTAATGATGTCACCTTCTTTGAGAACCTGTTTAGCGTTGGGAATACCATGACAAATGACTTCATTGACGCTGGTACAAATTGACTTCGGAAAACCTTTATAACCTAATGGTGCGCTTTTTGCTCCGTGCGCCTGTGTCCACCGTTCGGCTTCTTCGTTAAGTTCGAGGGTGGTGACTCCTGGTTTTACGAATGGTTCTAGATGTTGCAAAAGTTTAGCCGCCAAGCGTCCCGCCTGCCGCATTTTTTCGATTTCGCGTTGGGATAAAATAACAATTGTCTCAGTTTTCATTTTGGATCTAATTTATTTATCTGTAACAAATATAGTTAAACCAGTCTCTGCGGCTCTTTTGGCTGCATCAGCAACTTTTAGAGTATACAAGCTTTGCTCTAGGGTGACGTACAAAGGTGTGCCATGAAATAAATGATCTAACACCATTGTTGTATCTTTGGCAAATAAACCCCGACGAGTTCCCACCTCTATGGGTGTAGTTTCCCCGGCTTGAATGAAAAATCCTGTTTGCCCATCAAAAATTAAACCACCACTTTCACCATGCACTTCAAATTTTCGTTCATGCTGCCACAAACTTTCACCTTTGCCATAATTCACTTGAGCTAGCAAGCCATTTTCAAAGGACATTTGCGTCATACAGAAGCAGGTTTGGTAATAGTCTGAGTCTGCTGCTGTTTCCCAATATCGTTGATGACAGTTAACAGAGAAGACTGCACCAAACAAATCCGTTAGACGATGTAAGCGAGACAGTGCGCCAATTAACGGAAACCCGAACATTTCGTGATGATATGTCCATTTGTGGGGTGCAGGGTTTTGGGGATTGATTGTGCTGTAGCGCACGTAAAATAAATGACCAACTTTCTCTAGGTTTTGTTTTAAAGCTTGATGCAGTCCGCCTAAAAGTTCGATATGTTCGACGTGGAGTAATCTTTTTTGAGCTTGGGCTAAAGCCACCAATTCCTCAGCTACTGCCAAATCTACAGCTAGGGGATATTCTACCACTACGTGTTTATTTGCCAATAGTGCCGCACGGGCGATCGCACCATGATCACGATTAATTGTGGAGATCACCACTAAATCTATATCATCTCGTTCTACCAAATCTTGCCAAGAAGTTATCGCTTCAGTCTGGTAATCTTTGGCAAAGGTTTGAGTTTTTTCTAATGTATTCCCAGCAACTGCAACTAAATCTGAACGTTCATCTTGCAGTAGAGCCTCTGCCCGTAGTTTTGCTGCATATCCAGTACCGACTAAGCCTACTCGCACTATTGCTGTTCCCAAAGCTGCTTTTGCATTATACCTAAGTGTAGGGAATAGGGGACAGGGGACAGGGGAGCAGGGGGAGCAGGGGAAGCAGGGGGAGCAGAGGGGCAGAATTTATTCATTACGCAACGCTACCGCGCTTCCTGCGGAACACTGCGTGAACGCGTAGCGTATCCGTAGGATTCACTCCGGAGGAGTACAATTTTGAATTTTGAATTTATATGCCTAATACCTAGAATATATAGTTTTTTCTAATGGTAGCGATATTGAATTGCTAAAAGTATAAAAAAAACTTATTGTTATCTACTAACCAAATCTCATTACTAATCGCGAGGGATTTCTTGTTACATACTTTAATTTTTCCCGTAGTATCAGAATTGAAGCAAATTTGAAACAACGGCTAACTCCATCAGGACAGCCGTAAGGATTGCTTTGGGATAAATTAAATACTGCCGTCCGCAAAAAAGAGGATTACTCAAATGGCAACCTTTAAAGTTACACTAGTCAACGGTGACGATACAACCACCATCGATGTACCCGATGATGAATACATTCTAGATGCAGCTGAAGAGCAAGGTCTTGATCTGCCCTTCTCTTGTCGTGCCGGTGCTTGTTCCACCTGTGCTGGTAAATTGGTTTCTGGTTCAGTAGACCAATCCGATCAATCTTTCTTAGATGACGATCAAATCCAAGCTGGATATGTACTCACTTGTGTTGCATATCCTACTTCTGATGTCACCATCGAAACTCATAAAGAAGAAGAACTCTACTAAGAGTTAGATCGCCCAATAATTAAAGGGGTCAGAACATTATTCAGAATAGCCTGCGGTCAGGCTATAGCTATAAAATAACTCCACCCAGAAAAGGATGGAGTTGCTGGTACACAAAAAACCTTTTGTTTACAACTAACTTGACAAAGTGCTAGTTAAAAGTGATGTACCATAAAACAAATGTACTAGCCGATCGCAGCTAATTATTCTGAATCCTGACTCCTTCGTTTCTAGAACTTGATTTCTTCATTGAGCGGTTTAATTTGCGTTCCAGGATAGTAAAATTGCAAAATTTTGTTACTTGACCAACCTAGTTTGGCTAAATTTTGCGCCCCGGTCTGACTCAGTCCCACTCCATGTCCCAAGCCACCACCAATAAAGGCGTATCCCCATAATTCTGTTTTACCTTTATTCAACGGCACTATATAAAACAATGTACTTCTAGGAGCAGCAAAAGCACTACGTACTTCATCCTTATGCAGCGTAAAAGTACCAATATCTGTTTTCACGGCTAGTTCGAGAATCCGTCCGCTTGGACTGCGCTCAGTTATGGCCATGGCCTCAATGTTTTTAAGTTTGGCGTAGGGACTGTTTTTCGCCCGTAAGAATTTCTGTAAGTCTTCAATAATCTTATCTAATGGCGTTTCTTTAGACCAGCGAAACACATTCCATTGACTTTCATTAAATCCCTGTTTGAGGCTAATAAATTGCTGAAAGTTCTTTTCATCGGCGAGACTCTGCTTGGATAAGTCCCATAAATTTGTAGGTGTATCCACAACTGGGCGTAAATAAGGACGATTTTCACCATTCCAAACATCACTAAAGTAAGCTGTCACACCGCCAGTAGTAGAAGAGTAGAGAGCATCCACTAGCTGATTGTTATAAGTTAATACTTTACCTCTAGTAGCTGCGATCGCTTGATCAGTTTTGGTGCTTGTTCCTGTCAGCCCATAATAAACTTGACAGTGCGTATTAGCACATAGCTCATAGTCATCAACAGCAAATCTACGTAAGTTTCTTAAGACGTAAGTCCGAGCCAGAATTGCTTGGGATTCGAGAGATGCTGTTGGTGCAGTTGTACCAATTTCGTGGGGAACAACGCCACGCAAATAAATTTCTAGGGGGACTTGATTGACTAGAGTATATGTACCATAGGCGTTGGGCTGAAAATTAATTTTGCCTGCGTAAACACGCGTTGTATCTAGTTTTTCGCCTTGCTTTACCCGAATCAAGTTTTTAGTTGTACTAATCTCTACGTTTTGGGGGCTGTAGCGTTTGCCGTTCACTATCCAATTGACTCGCGGTATCGTCGGGGAAACCTGAGTATTAATGAATGCCAACTGATTGCCCGTAGATTGTACAGTCTTAAATAACAACCGTCGTAATAAAGGCGTGTTATAAACCTCCCGTTTTGCCCACACTTGCCAACGATCTGGCTGGGCTATTTCTACCTCAATTCCCTGCGATCGCCATTTGTTGGCACTATCTTCCGCCGTTTCGTAAGTGCTGTATGTACCTAAAACTAACACCTCTCCAATGGCTGGACTGGATAACGGTTGCATCACTGTTTCTAGCTGGACAGGATTTGAGGTAATTAGGGTACGTTGTTTGTCCCCTTCTTGAAACCTGAGTTTTAAGCGATCGTCTTTTGTGGGTTCTAGTTGCAGTTTGGCCGCAGGTTCTTGACCAAATCGTTGCACAATCCCAATTCTCAAGTTTAAATCCTTAACTTTGTCTTCAGTACCTGATGCGCCCGTCAATCCCAACAAACTAAAAGTCATCAGCACAGTCAAGGAAAAACGCCAGAATGAATATTTTCTGGCTCTCCGATTCTTAGTTTCGCTGCTAGGCAGCAGTTTTGGTACTTGCTTAGTGGCGTGGTGTTTATGTCGCATGAGCGCTCCCATAATACTCTTATCGGTTTTGCTTGCCGAAAAAGTTGCAAAACGAAGTCATAATGAGTATGATTTATCTATGGATACGAAACAGAATTTAGTGGGGTAATTCCTCATGGTTAGGATACAAGCAATTCCATTAAATCAAATTCACAGGCCATTGCCCCGTAGCAACGATGCCAACAAAGTGCAAACCTTAATGGAATCGATTGCGGCGATCGGACAGCAAGAACCCATTGATGTCCTAGAAGTAGATGGACAATATTATGGCTTTTCTGGTTGTCATCGGTATGAAGCCTGCCAACGTTTGGGTAAAGAAACCATTTTAGCTAGAGTCCGTAAAGCTCCACGTAGTGTTCTGAAGATGCACTTGGCATAGGGACTGAGTGAGGACTAGGGAAGTATGAATATCCTGAACTTAACCTTTGTCCGTTAATCTTTATTTCATACCCCATGCCCCATGCCCCAATACATCATTACTCAATTAGGAGAAAATTCATGTCATCTGAAGCAACAATTAAAAATATAAATATCGGCATTGATGATGCCAACAGAGCCAAGATTGCCGAAGGCTTATCTCGGATGTTAGCCGACACCTACACGCTTTATCTAAAAACTCATAACTTCCATTGGAATGTGAAGGGGCCAATGTTTCAAACATTGCACCTGATGTTTGAGACTCAATATACAGAGTTGGCTTTAGCCGTCGATTTAATTGCTGAGAGAATCAGGGCTTTAGGTTATCCCGCACCCGGAACTTATAGCGAATATGCCAAACTCAGTTCCATTGCTGAAACTTCTGGCGTACCTAAAGCCACTGATATGATTCTTTTATTAGTGGAAGGACAAGAAGCTGTAGTCAGAACTGCGCGATCGATTTTTCCTGTGGTTGACGAAGTGAACGACGAACCCACCGCCGATTTATTAACTCAACGGATGCAAGTCCATGAAAAAACTGCTTGGATGTTGAGAAGTTTGCTGGAAGAATAGCGACTGGAGACTGGGGACTGGGGACTGGGTACAAGGTAAAATTTTTCTATGTTAGTTTTGACGTTTCGTAGTATTCGCGTAGCGTCTGTCTACGACACGCTCCGCGAACGTAGAGAGGACTTTAGTCCTGATTTTTCTAAGGACTAAAGACTTTTGACTTTTGACTTTTGACTTCCGCTTTGCGGTACTAGTCCCCGATCCCCAATTATCATGTTCAATTGCGATCGCACTCCTCAGTTGCAAAACTTAATGCAACAGGTAGGTATTTCTAGTTTTAAAGCCTTAAGTCGTGCTGCGGGTGTTTCCGAACGGCAAATACTGCGGTTACGCCAGGGGAAACTAGAACAGATGCGATTGGATGTACTGCTGAAGTTATGCCAAGTGCTGAAAATACCCTTGAGCGAATTAGTAGCCAGTTTTTTAGTACCGAGTCCCAGTCCCCAATCCCTATCACCCCTTATCCCCAGAGGGGACACCGAGTTCCCCAGTCCCCAATCCCCACTCCCCACTCCCCAAGAAATTGCTAATTTAAAAAAAGAATACGAGCGATCGCAATTACAACTAGAACAGCAGCGAGAAATATTGCTCCAAGAGTTCCAGCAGTCGAGTTTACAACTGCTGGAATCTTTATTATTACAATGGCCTACAGCCGCCCAGAAAGCGCAAGAGAATCCCCAACTAGCCGCAGTCAAAATCTTACCTTTAGTACAAAAACCTTTAGAAAAATTATTACAAGCCTGGGGATTAGAAGCGATCGCACCTGTAGGGGCAGAATTGCCCTATAATCCCCAACTGCATCAATTATTGGCAGGAACTGCACAACCAGGAGAAATAGTCAAAATCCGCTACACTGGCTATCTCCAAGGTGACAAGTTACTTTATCGTGCCAAAGTCAGTCCGATTGAGTAAATATTGGGCATAGGGCATGAGCATTGGGAATTGGGGTAAAATCTCCTTTTTTCCCCTAAACCCCTACACATCAGTTATCGATTAGAAATTTAAGATATTGGGAATACTAAAAGATAGTAGTGTATCTAACTTCTAGTACCAGCAGTTGTTAACCTGATCAATGGGGATTTATGTATAAAAAAGTATGCAAGACAAACAAGTCCTTTACTGAATCGCTAGAACTCACTAGCGATCATCACAATGTACGCCATAAGAAGGATCTATCTCTAGTCTTTTGACTTCGGATCAATTTTGAGTTTTGATAATTTCAAGGGATTCAGAAAATTTATGAATTTTTAGCTGAGGTTTTAAAAGTTTTGTCGAGATATCATCATTTTGGCACAAGAGATACAAAATTTGGTGATGAAACTAAGTTATGTTCATATCTCTTACTTACTTATACAAATGGGACAAAAGGAGACTACATATGCCAAGTATGGAAATACATAATAAATCTAAATTTCTTAATTACCAATTGCTAACTAAAATATCCTTGATTCGAGTAATAGTTTGAGGTTGGTATATGATAATGTTCCTGAAAATACAATTTATGTATTATAATTTGGGCTTTAAATTAGTTTCTATTATCAGAGATTACTTATGAGTTAATTTACTACTTTTGGGTTGCTAATTTATTCTCAATGAATGTAGCTAATTGCTATATAATGGTTGCGAAATTATGACATTTCTGACGTGTAATTTGGTTGAAAATACAATGAATCAAGACGTAAAAGTTATTAAACTCTCTGGAATTATCAATACAGCTAACTCCTTAGAGTTAAGAGAAAACATCACTAATCTTCTAGACAGTGGAGTAGGAATTATTTTAATTGATTGTCAAGAAGTAACTTTTATGGATAGTTCGGCTTTGGGGTCTTTGGTATTAGCTTTTAAAACCCTGAGAGCAGCAGGGACAAAGCTATTTCTTTGCTCGATTAATGAGCAAGTAAGAATATTATTTGAACTGACTGGCATGGATAAAGTCTTTGAAATTTTCAAGAGTCAAGATGAATTTAATCAAACTATCCTATCTAGAAACTAGTCAAACTTGACTTGCAGAATTGATAAATCATCTTCAAAAATTTCTTTGCAGTTCAGAGCAGTGAGGTAGTTCAAGACATGATCAAGTTGATAATCAGCAGTACGATGGACACTAGTAAGAATCTGCACGAAAGCATCTAGATTCCAGAGTGTGCCATCTGGTTTAGTGATTTCGTAAGCACCATCACTAAAAATATAAAGACTACTGAATTGTTTTACATTACAGGAAGCATCAATATATTGTGCTTCTGGAAACATCCCAACTGGCATACCAGGAGTTCTCAAAAGTTGAACTTCATTGCTAGTTGGAGATGTTCCAGATATCAAAATTGCGGGTGGATGTCCAGCACTGGCATAAGTTAATTTTCGTGTGACTCGGTTATAAACTCCATACCAAATAGTAAAATATTTGTCATTTTGATAATTCATCTGAAAGGTTTCATTTAAACCTTTGAGGACATCACTGGGTTGATAGTAATTGAGGCTTTTGAGAGCGCGAGAACGCAAAATATTCAGCACGGAAATTGAAGGGAGAGTGGCTTTGAGTCCATGTCCAGCCGTGTCTAGTAGATAAATGGCGATCGCATCATTATCTAACCAGTAATAATCAAAACAATCACCCCCAAGTTGTCGAGACGGGATAAATCGAGAATTAATGGTAAAGGGTGCAGTCATCGGTTCAGGTAGAAGCGATCGCACATATTCGGCAGCTTCCGTTAGCTGTTCTTCTAAAAGCAACTTTTGAGTTTGTAAATCTCGACTCAACTGATGCAGTCTTAATCCCGCTCTCACCCTGGCTTGCAGTTCATTTTGTTCAATCGGTTTGGTGATAAAATCATCAGCACCAGCATCCAAACCTTTGACGCGATCGGACACAGAATCTAAAGATGTTAATACAATAAAGAAGGTAGTAGATAGATTAGGGTCAGTCTTAATCCGATTACAAACTTCTAACCCATTTAAGCCAGGCATGATCCAATCACAAATAATTAATGCTGGACGGTAAGCCAGTGCTTGAGTAATTCCTTCTTCACCATTATTAACAGCAACTACCTCATAACCCTGTTTTTGTAAAATTCGTTTGAGCAGTATTTGGATTGATTGATCATCATCAATGACAAGTATTTTAAACATCGGTGATTTTGGACAAGGTTAATTAATAGTTAGTTATTACCAATAAGAATAAAAATATTATCAAAATTAATAGTTGAGTATTATCACTAAAAATATAATGCTCAACTATCTCCAATTATCCATCTCTTAGAGAGAATTTGCCTTTTTTTAACTAAGTCAATAGTTATTGGGCATTGGGTATTGGATTTTTCTCACCTGTCCCCTGTTCCCTGTCCCCTGTCACCTGTCGCCTACGGAGGAGACAGAGGATTCAACCACAAGAGTAGGGAGCGTTTTAGCTGATTTAGGTCACGATATACTTCTTGTCTAAACCACTGTCCCAAAGCATCTAAAGGAGTAAAAGATGCTCCAGTTTGCCATTTGATATCTTGGCCTAGAGGTGTGGTGTGCGTTCCTGGTAAAATTTGCGCTGTCACCATCTCAGGAAAGCGCGCTTGTAAAATTTTGGTTAAAGCGGCTGATTGATCGAGGTTATCGTTATTAAATTTGATCAGTAAGTTACGGCGGATGTTATAACTTTCCTGGACGATTTTGTTAGTTTCCAATGGTGAGGGAGTAAATTCAATTGTGAAAGCCGAATTAAACTGTTCCACTAGGGGAATAGCATCTTTGGCAGCGTAGTTATTGAAAGATATTAAAATATTGCCTGCGCGTTCTACGGGAAATACACTACCAATGAGCAAGTGGAGTTTGCAACCCATACTATGTCCAAGTCCATAGGTGGGAAGGTATAGTTTGCGTAGCTTGCCAGAATCGTGTAATCGTTCTATCGTGCGATCAAAATTCAGCAGCACAGATTGCGCGATCGCAATATGATCTAACGTATTGACAAAAGGCGTAGCAATAATCACATATCCTTTAGCTGCTATTTGTTCTAATAGCCATCGGTAAGTCAAGTGAGGTGCAGTAGCCACAAATGCACCTCCTAAGAAATGAATGATACCAATCGGGTTTGGGGGAATCAGTACCCAATTACCTCTAATTTCTTTCCAATCCATGCAGGCGATCGCTTTATTCACACTTCTTTATGTTAAAGGGTAGTGGGGGTATTGGGCATAGGGCATAGTGATAAAATCTCACCTGTCCCCTGTCACCTATCACCTGTCACCCGTCACCTATCACCTGTCACCTATCCTGAGATTGACTCTGTAAGCTTTTCATTTCATGTTGTACATCTAAAGCAATCTGCAATGCTTCATTAAGTAACCGTCCATGTTCAGTAGCTTGTTCTGTAACTTGCATGGCGGTTAAAGTTGCTAAATTATTGGCAAATAACTCTGTATTACCAAGAATAAAATTTTTATTTTCCCTCAAAACTCTTTCTGTCTTTAAAGCCCTGACTAAATCATCTCTTGTTAGTTTTAATGCTGCAATTACTTTTGCTCTTTCTTTGATATTCACCTCTGGATTACCAGCATCTTCTATTTGATCATTAATGTCTATGGCTTTAATCACAGCATTATATCTATCAACATCATTTAAAAGAATTTGCAGAGAATGGCTCATATTCTCCTTGAGAATTTTGAGTCTTTTTCGCCACCAGTAGTAAAAACCACATTGGGTAATTCCACCACCCCAAAAACATAGTATTATTAATAACATCCAAGACGGGATTGTGATCCAGTTAGCAAATATCTTAATCAAAATATCCAGGATCAGATAGCTAAATACAAATATAGCAAAGCTCAAGAAAAGTACCGTAGCCCCTTCAGAACCTTTAAGTTTATGGACAATTGTCTTACCTATCTCTTTTAAAGGATTAATGATGATGACTAGTTCATCCTTAACAGGTAAATTAGTCAACTTTTGCAGTTCCTTTTGACTAATCTCTAAGCCCTGTAAATCATTACGCACAGTTTTCCCCATTTTCACCATTATAGTGATTATTTAATACAATATAACAATCAAATTTATATATGGCTAATCATGCAGGCATTTTGTCTATTTTTTTAACTTTAATTAATCTTCACATACAAAACCGTGGATGCTGTGTTATCTGATACTTTAAAATAAATAATATAGCTGCTAATTCGCAATAATAATTACTGAATAAACATATTTAATAGTAATCTTTAATTAAAATTTTTAACCTGTATTTAATCTACGCAGAAAGAATAAATATAGTTTTACTATGAGCTATTGCCACATTAAAAAAGCCTGAATTGCTAATTAATAATTGAGTGTTTGCGACTGTGATCAACTATCTAAAGGATGAAAGTGAGGCATAAAAATTTAGCCTTTAGCTAGTTGTGCATTCCAAGTTATCAGGGAAGAATTAGAGATAACAGAGCTTTATCTCTGTTATCTAAAACACAGTTGTTATTTCATATCAGGATCAATGAATTTAGGTTGTCAAATATTTATTTACCACCAAAATCTATATTTTCGAGCGATGTCTGTTCAGATAAAAACATAATTTCAATCACATCCTAATCATCAGACAAATATTTTTTAGATTTAGTTACGCATTTGAACATTGGCGAAAATCTAATAGACCGATTGAAAAAAAATAATTTTTCCTGGAGGATATGTTCGTGAATAATTTCTTTCGCTGGTCATCAGCAAGTGCCAATTTGCTAGCTTTAGGAGTAGCGGCGGCTACAATTTCTCCTGTGATGATTTCTCAGGTGGCTTTAGCTCAAAATACAGTTCCTGCTACAACTACAGCCACTAGTTTTGGTGATGTGAGTGCAGATTATTGGGCGAGTCCATTTATTCAAACCCTGGCTCAAAGAAATATTATTGCTGGTTTTCCCGATGGCACATTTAAGCCAAACCAATCAGTGAGTCGGGCAGAATTTGCCACAATGATCCAGAGGGCTTTTAACCAACAACCTGTCAGACAATTAGGTGCAGACGGATTTACAGATGTACCGGCGAACTACTGGGCAAATGCTGCCATTAGAGAAGCATACGAAACTGGATTTATGGCAGGCTATCCGGGAGATGTATTTTTACCCAATCAACAGATTCCCAAAGTGCAGGCGATCGCAGCTTTAGCTAATGGTTTAGGCTTAGAATCTAGCAACTCGGCATCAAATGTAGTGAATACTTACTATACAGATGCTTCAGCGATTCCCGATTATGCTGTAAATGCTGTGGCGGCGGCAACACAAGCCAATATGGTTGTGAGTTATCCCAATGTCACACAACTCAATCCCCAACAGTCGTTGACTCGTGCAGAAGCCGCAGCACTGTTATATCAAGCGTTAGTCAAACAAGGACAGGTGCAACCTATTGCTAGCAACGTTGCAGCCACTAACTATATAGTAGGTCAAGCAACTGGCAATACTCAAACTGGCAATGACATTGTTTCTATAGCTGCTGCTAGTAATTCTTTTAGTACCTTAACTTCTTTGCTGAAGGCAGCAGGTTTAGCTGATACCTTACAACAACCAGGCCCTTATACAGTTTTTGCACCGACTAACGAAGCTTTTGCTGCTTTGCCGGCTGGTACTTTACAACAATTACAGCAACCTGAAAACAGAGAATTACTGGTTAAGATATTGACATATCATGTAGTTCCTGGTCAGTTAACAGCTAATCAACTCTCATCTGGGGAATTAAAAACTGTTGAAAATTCGCCCGTAAATATTCAAGTTGATAGTGCCAACAATCAGATTGCAGTCAACGAAGCTAGAGTGATTCAACCAAATATCCAAGCTAGTAACGGGGTGATATATGCCATTAACCAAGTTCTGATTCCACCTAACCTTACCAGTCAACAACCGCAAACACCTGCACCTACTAACGGTGTAACACCAGGGAGAGCTACCCGTGGCGGCTCTAGTTATGTAGGAGTAGCTGGTAACATTGGCTTGGGTGGTGATACCGCTCTGAGTGAAAGTAACTTTGCAGTGATCAGCAAAATTGGTCTTACCCGGACTTTATCAGTGCGTCCATCAGCAGTATTTGGGAACGATACAGTATTTCTCGTACCTGTAACTTATGATTTTACCCCCCGTGAAGTAGAACCTGGCGTTGTGCAACAGTTTTCTGTATCGCCTTATGTTGGTGCTGGTGTAGCGATTGAAGCTAGTGGCGATGCTGATATTGGTTTGCTGCTAACTGGTGGTGTTGACGTTCCTTTGGGGAATCGCTTTACACTAACGGGTGCTGTTAATGCCGCTTTTGTTGATGAAACTGATGTTGGCTTGTTATTAGGAGTGGGTTACAATTTCTAATTCGTAATTGCCTGTATTGATTTTTGAATTAGGGAGTAGGGAAGAATTATTTTTGAGTAGGAGCGGGTTTAAAAATAGCATCAATTATTAATTAACGCCGTGTGCAACTCTCTTTAAAACCTAACCCCCAACCCCTTCCCTACCTTCTCTACGTTCCCTGCGGGACGCTAACGCGTTAACGCAGTGTTCCGAAGGAAACGCGGAGCGTGTCGTAGACAAGGAATGGGAGAAAGAATCAAAGCCTCTCTCCTTGCAGGCTACAGTGTACACACAAGTTGCTGCATCGACATTGCTAATGTATCGCCTGACATTGTTAATGTATCACTTGACATTGCTAATGTATCATTTGACATTGTTAATGTATCACTTGACATTGTTAATGTATCGACTAACTATCTTGTGTGTACACAGTAGCTCCTTGCAGGGGAGAGGTACTCTGCGCTCTGCGGGTTCGCGGTAGCGTCTGTCTACGACACGCTACGCGAACGTAAGAGAAGCAAGCTATAAAGAGGGGTTTCAAGAATAAGTCGGGCTTGCTGAAAAAGTCATTCCAAGGCAAGAGAAAAATTGACTCCGTAGTCAGGCAGTCAAAAAGATAAGTTTTTGTTGTCTAAAATTCACCGGATGATCAGGGTTGCTAATAAAAGAATAGGACTTACGCATTGACAAAAAACATCATCTATAGAACCTAGGGATGCTAG
>NZ_CAWUDL010000063.1:0-39084 GCF_963920945.1 Anabaena sp. CCY 9402-a | reverse complement strand
AATCCTAAATTATATTGTATATTAATTTGTGTAATTAATTTTGTTTGATTACTTACAAAAGTGGGCGCAAATAGGGACACTGACTTGGTACGACGAGTTAAAAAGATACACACTCGACATTGCTTGTCGATTGTTAGTCGGAGTTAGCACGGCGGCGGATGAACAGTTAGAAAAAGTCTATGAAATTTGGAGTGATGGGCTGTTATCGATTCCGGTACGTTTTCCTGGTAGTAAGTTTGAGCGGGCGGTTCGAGCAAGAGAACAACTACTCACCCAGTTTGACAAACTGATCGACCAACGCCAGCAAAATCCAACGATTAAACAGGATATTTTAAGTATTTTATTGGCTGCAAAAGACGAGGAAGGCAATGCACTCAGCCGAATAGACATAAAAGATAACGTTTTAGGAATGCTAGTGGCGGGACATGAAACGCTAACGTCAGCACTGAGTTCTCTGTGTCAGCTTCTAGCTCAACATCCAGAGGTGCTAGAGATGCTTCGTGCAGAACAACTACGTTTGGGCAACCCCACAACCTTAACCCAAGAAACTTTGAAGCAAATGACCTATTTGGAACAAGTGCTAAAAGAGGTTTTAAGGCTTATTCCGCCTGTCGTTCGCAGTGGTTCACGTAAAGTTGTGGAATCTTCTGAGTTCGGTGGATATAAAATTCCGCAGGGTTGGGATGTGTATTATCAAATTCCTGAAACCCATCAAGATAGACAGATTTACAAGAATTCAGCACAATTTGATCCTGATCGCTTCTCACCAGAGCGGGCTGAGGATAAACAAAAAGTCTTCAGTCACATTCCATTCGGTGGCGGGATTAGAGAATGTCTAGGCAAAGAATTTGCCAGACTGGAAATAAAGATATTTGCTGCTCTGATAGTGCGTAAATATCAATGGGAACTCCTACCTAACCAAAATCTGGCACGGACTGTTTTACCTTTCTCTCGTCCTCGTGATGGCTTAAAGGTGAAGTTTTGGCGGAATGAAAGCGGAAGCGGCGTGAAATCGTATTGATAATTGCATCCAGAAAAGTTAACAGTGAACACTTATTAAATCCTATTAAGACTGTTAACTGTTCACTGATTTGTTAACTACTGACTAATGTCCATTAACTATTGAATCATTTTGAATGTCTGAAACAATCGAGCGGATACCTTCTAAAGTAGCGGGAATAGTACGGGGATCCATAAACATTACCTTGCTACTATCGCTCTTACCGATGGTAGAACCCATATCCAGATAGCCTAAAGCCAGCAAGACTTCTAATGCTGGGCGAGCAGTAGCATTGGAGTTGATTTTTTGAGCTATAATTTCTGCGGATTCTGCGATCGCCTGAGCTTTGAGAACTTGTTGCTGACGTTCCGCCTGTGCTTTCAAAACGATCGCTTTTTGTTCTGCTTCCGCTTGTAAAATTACAGATTTTTGCCTAGCTTCTGCATCTAAGATTTGGGCTTCAGCTTTACCTCTAGCACTATTAACAGCCGCTTCCCGTTCACCTTCAGAATTTAAAATTGCTGCTCGTCTGCGGCGTTCTGCTGACATTTGCAGTTCCATCGATTCCGTTACCGCCTGGGAAGGGATAATGTCTCGCAGTTCTACCCGCGTCACCTTCACACCCCAAGGATCAGTAGCAATATCCAAATCTCTTAACAAAAGTTCATTAATTTGGGAACGGGCAGTAAAAGTTTGGTCTAATTCCAGTTGCCCCATTTCCGAGCGAATTTGAGTCAGTACCAAATTGGTCATTGCTGAATGGAGATTTTCTACCTTGTACCAGGCTTTTTCCATATCGACAATCCGCCAATAAATCACCGCATCCACTTCAATACCTACGTTGTCACGGGTGATACATTTTTGGGGTGGAATATCTAAAACCTTTTCTCGAATAGTTTCGTGATAGACAATTTTATCTAAAAAAGGAATCACAAAATTTAGCCCAGGTTCAAGTTTTTTGTTATAGCTACCTAATCTTTCTACTAGAGACTCATTACCTTGATTAATAACTTTAACAGACCCTGCTACAGCAGAACCACCAAGTGCTAAAAAGATAAGTAAAAAAAAGTTTTCTAACATTTATTTATGCTCCTGAATATTTGACGTTGAATTTTAACTAATGACTACTAACTACGCAACAGATTTTCTGGCATCACAATTAATGTAGTTCCTTCCCTTCTCACTACATATACCCTTTGATGAGCTGCAACATTAAGTTGTTCATCGTCGCATAACGCCCGCCAAGAATTACCTTCGTATAGTACCCGCCCTGTTTTACCTGCTGGAATTTCTGTTAAAGTCTCTGCTATGATTGCATCCTGGATTTTTGATTTGCGCCGTCGCGGTTGCAAAAACCGCCGAGAAAGCACAATCAATAAGGTAGAAAGCATCAGCCAAGCTGTAACTTGCATCCACAAAGCCAATCCGAATTGGGATAGTAACGCCACAATTAAGGCACTAATACCCATCATGAAGGCGACAAAAGCCGACGGTAAAAACAGTTCCGTTAAACACAGAGCTGCTCCTGCTAGTAGCCAGATTAAGGTAGAAATTGGCATAGTGCCATCCTAGACATAGTTAGTAGTGAGTGGTGAGTGCTGAGTAATGAGTAATGAGTAATGAGTAATGAGTAATGAGTAATGAGTAATGAGTAATGAGTGGTGAGTAGTGAGTACAAGTTATCGCTTCGGCTGAAGCAACCGCTTGTGCGTTGTAGCGGGGGCATTCTTGTCGAATTTCGGTAACATTGTGTAGTTAGATGTACACAAGTTCAGTGTATTCTAGCCTTCAAGTCTTTGACATCTCAATTTAATCGAAATTCACGAGTCTGTTTATTGGTATGGGCCTTTAGACTAATACACAACAAAATGACTCAGGATTCCTGAGTTGATGAGCTAAATACATCAAATGTTTAATTCCTCAAAGTCTCCCAGCCGGGAATTGCCTCTCGTTGAGCAATTAATAATTGTTGAATACCTTTTTCGGCGTAATCTAATAGCTGATTTAATTGGGTGCGGTTAAAGCTGCCTTCTTCTGCTGTGCCTTGGGCTTCGATGATGCCCAAGTTGTGATTCATCACTACGTTAAAATCTACTGTTGCAGCGACATCTTCTATATAGTTCAAATCTAAATATGGCTCTTGTTCTAATAAACCAACGGAGACAGCTGCTACTTGTCCACATAAAGGCGATCGCTCTAATACTCCTCGCTGTAATAATTGAGAAATAGCGTGAGCTAAGGCGACAAAACCACCCGTAATCGCTGCTGTTCTTGTGCCTGCATCGGCTTGCAACACATCCGCATCTACTGTTAAAGTCCGTTCTCCCAAAGCCTCAAAATCTATTGCAGCCCTCAAACTACGTCCAATTAACCGTTGAATTTCTTGTGTCCTACCAGACAATTTCAACAATTCTCTTTCATAGCGTTGCTGCGTCGCTGACGGTAGCATACGGTACTCAGCAGTTAACCAACCCTTGCCACTTCCTAACAAAAACTTGGGAACTCCTTCCGCCACGCTGACAGTACAGAGTACCTTAGTATCACCACATACTGTCAGTACAGAACCAGGAGCAAAACGAGTAAATTCAGATTGAAACGTTACAGGACGGAGTTCATAGGGTTTTCGACCATCGGGACGCTGCCAAACCATCAGAGCTGCCTCAAAATTTTTATGGTGAAATTATGCCTTAAAG
This sequence comes from Anabaena sp. CCY 9402-a, assembly GCF_963920945.1. Classification (NCBI taxonomy): domain Bacteria; kingdom Bacillati; phylum Cyanobacteriota; class Cyanophyceae; order Nostocales; family Nostocaceae; genus Anabaena; species Anabaena sp. CCY 9402-a. The sequence continues at coordinate 35,391 of NZ_CAWUDL010000063.1, read as the reverse complement.
TTACTTTAGTATCGCAACTCATACTGATTCTGTATCGTAGGGTCGGCATCTCCATCTAAAAATAAAGTAATAAGACTGAACTTAGAGTATAAGATTTATTGAGAAATATGCAGTAGCCCCAAAGAAAAATTTTAGGATAACTAAAGACTTTGTTAAGGGACTTCTAGCAAGGTCAGAATATTTTGCAGCACCAATTCCGGCGACTGGTCGCCATTAATCGTTAACAGGCGACGGCGACGGTCATAATACTCTAAAATGGGAACAGTGCGGTCATAGAAAATTTCTACTCGACGCTGGACAATTTCAGGTTGATCATCTGGTAAAGAACGACCTAGAGAACGACTCACCATAACTGCTTCCGGCACTTGTAAATAAATTGCCCAATCTAATTTTTGCCCCAACTCATCTAGCAAAAAATCTAACTCTTCCGCTTGAAAAGCAGTCCGGGGATAACCTTCTAAAATCCAGCCACTACTGACATCGTGCTTTTTTAGCCGCAACCGAATTAATTCAATAATCATTTCATCGGGGACTAGTTCGCCCTTAGACATATAAGGCTGTGCATAGCGACCAAGTTCACGGAGATTAGTATAGACGCTTTCTAAGGTCTGATTGCCAGAGATTGCCTCCCGCAAAATATCACCAGTAGAAATATCAGGAACTTCCAAGTGTCTACCCAATCGTTGTGCTTGGCTGCTTTTCCCCGATCCTGAACCTCCTAGAATCACTAATTTCACAACTATTCACTCCTCAAGCAGTAACATTTACCACATAATAAGTTTGTTTTGCCCAACCTCGTAGGAAATCTAACATATAGCCCAAGAGTTACAAGTTTAGAGGAGATAAGCCAGAATTTTTCCTAGTCCCCAGTCTCCAATTCCTCATTCATCTCTTGACTTCAGCGCAAACCTAGTGTTTGACTTATAGAGCAGATTGATAGATCCATAGAACTGAGCAAAAACAAATTGATTATACAGGTGAGTTTCTAAAAGAAATCACTGCAAAATCTAGTGAATTTATTGTAATTTTTTGAAATTTATCCTATGGTTGCCCAGTTAGAAACACCCAGTGCCAATTCGACTCTTAGCCTACCGCATCCAATTGAAGGTCTAGTACAAGTTTTCACTAGCACTCACCGTAACTTTTTTACCAGCATTATGGGGGAAGCACTCAGAATTGCTGGTCAAGGTACACCAGTGCTGATAGTACAGTTTCTCAAAGGTGGGATAAATCAAGGACAAGACCGTCCCATTCAGTTGGGACAAAATCTAGATTGGCTGCGCTGCGATTTACCTCGTTGCATCGATACGCCACAGTTAGATGAGGCAGAACACCAATCTTTACAAAGGTTATGGCAGCACACACAGCAAGTAGTAAACGAGGGAAAGTATTCTCTGGTAGTTCTAGATGAGTTAAGTTTGGCGATTAACTTTGGTTTAATTCCCGAAACCGAGGTTTTAGCTTTTCTCGCAAAACGCCCTTCCCATATAGATATCATTTTCACTGGAACAGAAATGCCGCAATCTATTTTAGATGTGGCAGACCAAATCACCGAGATTCGTCGCAGTCACCACCCCTAAGAGGATGTTTGAAAAGCACATATAATTCGCTACTACACAAACTAAGTCCGTTTAGACGGAAGAATTAAAAATCTCAACAAAAGACACAGTTCACGATATCCTAGTAATTCGGTTTGTATTACCTGTGAACTTGTGATTAAGAACGATATCTGGATTACTGAAATGGCTCAAAAAGGAATGATTTCCCCTTTTGAGCCAAGTTTAATCCGAAAAGTACAAAAAGATGCATCTTCTGAGCTTTATCCTGTCATTAGCTATGGTTTATCTTCCTATGGCTATGACATCAGACTTTCATCGGCTGAGTTCCGCATTTTTCGCCACATTCCTGGAACTGTAGTTGATCCCAAATACTTTAATCCTCAGAATTTAGAACCGACACAACTACATACAGATCACAATGGTAGTTACTTTATTTTGCCAGCTCATAGTTATGGTCTGGGTGTGGCTCTAGAAAAGTTGGAAGTTCCGAATAATATTACAGTAATTTGTATAGGTAAATCAACTTATGCACGTTGTGGTATAATAGCAAACTTAACTCCTGCGGAAGCTGCATGGCGTGGTCATTTAACTCTAGAGTTTTCAAATTCTTCTAGTGCTGATTGTCGTATCTACGCTAATGAAGGCGTGGTGCAATTACTTTTCCTAGAAGGTGAACCCTGTGCTATCAGTTACGAAGCACGACAGGGTAAATATCAAGATCAGTTAGAAATTGTGACACTAGCTAAAGTCTAACTATCAATTATTTACGGCAACCGGAGAAAACACACACTAGCTTATTTTCTCAAGGGAGAGAGTACCGTAGCGTCTTACAGTCAGTGTTTAAGGTGCTAATCTTCCCTTACCTAAGCGAGACTTTTCATACCATTGCGCGATCGCCGGAGTCCACTGTTCAAAGTGAGGCCACATCAGTTCGCATAATTTTTGAATTTCTAGTTGAGCATCTTTCTTATTTCTTAAGTCACAAAAATGCAAGAATGACCGCAGATTAAAGCTCACTACAAAATGTTGCCGATAATCAAAGGGGACTTTCCCTCTGGCGTGTTCTTCAGACATCCCACCTTCAAAATCAGCTTTATATCGTTTAGCTGCTTCCCAACACCACTCTAAATCTCTGGTTCGTTGTTCAGGAGAATAGTAGTATTTTTTGCCTTGCCTATCTGTGTAATAACCAACAGGACGTAGGTAAAAAACCTCTTCTATGTCTTTTTTTCCTTCTACTACATCAATAAATTGTTTACCCGTATATCTAAAAGATTGCACATCGAATGATACGGATACTCTATGAGTACGAGCTTGCTGCATAACGCTGTGGGGAAAATAGCCACAGTTGAAAACAATCTGGGGATGCTCTAGCGGCCCGTAGTGTCCTCTCTCGCCGGCTAAGAGTCGCTTCACAATAGTTTCGCCACACTGCAACTCCGAAGGCCAGGAGTCGCGCTCGTCAAACACGAACCCATCAGTATAGTCTTGGTGCATGGCGGCATAAATCACCTGCTGGGGGTTTGGTGTTTTGGCAATAACTTCTACTCGGAATCGATCCATTGGCTTTTGGGACGTTGATTTGTATGTGTTCTGGAAGGGTGGTTGACAACCCGATTCATGATCATATCCCTTTCGGCAGATGAAAAGACTTTACAAATATTCATATATTTGTTACAGTTTGTTACATAAGCAGCAACTGGGGAAAATAAAATGCGTACAAACAATGCCATCATTGACGACCAAGGTCTGATGAACAACTTCGCGATTGAGCCAAAGGTTTATGTAGATGAGCAAGGCGATCGCACTGGCTTCACTCCCTATGCAGAATTACTCAACGGTCGTCTAGCCATGATCGGTTTTATCTCTCTGATTGCCTTAGAAGTATTTACAGGGCATGGTATTTTTGGTCTTTTCACGAATCTGTAAAAGCAAAAGAATATTTAAAGTTTTGTAAAAATCAATTTAACAAAATCAGAGACGGGAAATTTCCCGTCTCTAAATGTATGGGGCGATTTCGTGTTATTTTGACAGTGATCAAAGGAAGAGAAAACAGAAAATTTCTCTACTGTTACCCATAACCTTTAATCTCTCACAGCTTATGGTTTTAACTGCTTCAACCATGCTGCCATTAGGCACGAAAGCACCAGATTTTCATCTACCAGAAGTAGTATCTGGCGAGACTATTTCTTTGGCTACCTTTGCCGACAAAAAAGTGCTGTTGGTAATGTTTATTTGTCGGCATTGTCCATTTGTGAAGCATATTCAAAACGAATTAACCAAGTTAGGAGAAGATTATCGCACGAGTGATTTAGCGATCGCAGCTATTAGCTCGAACGATGCCGCAAAGTATCCAGATGATGCACCTGAATCTCTCAAAGCACTAGCTCTAGAACAGGGATGGCAATTTCCGTTATGCTACGATGAAACCCAGGCGACTGCTAAGGCTTATACAGCAGCTTGTACGCCTGATTTTTTCGTTTTTGATGGCGATCGCAAACTTGTTTACCGAGGTCAGTTAGATGATAGCCGTCCTAGTAATGGTAAACCAGTCACAGGTACAGATTTACGTGCTGCCATTGATACAGTTTTGGCTGGTAAACCCATAACCACTGAACAAAAGCCTAGTATTGGTTGCAATATTAAATGGAAGCCGGGGAATGAACCCAGTTATTTCGGTTAATCATGTAGAGACGTTCCAATGCAACGTCTCTACATTTAATGATTAGTGCTGAATTTCCAGATTGAGAATGTATTGTCCTAATTGGACGTTTTCTGCCCACAATTCGTATTCCACGCGTAGATGTTCTGGTAGTGGCTTACCACTAAGAGTCAAATTATTGGTAAAGTTGCGTAAGCGAATGGGATGATTGGGTTGTATGGACTCCGTTGGCAACCAATAGCGACTTACACCATAAACACCCTGTTCCCAAAAGTGACGGTAACTCACCTGTTCGTTACCTTGCATGGTCATGATGATTCGATAGGGAGAGATTTCCAGCCACAAAACCCTGGGACTAGTGGGAGTATAAGCTTTGCTTTTACGTGGGAGAAGTGTATCTTCTGTTGTCTCAGGAATTGCTAGTTCACAGGTGATTAGGGGTGGTGCAGTCAGTAGTAAGTGGAATCTATCAGTGTCTTTTTGATATAGTGTTCCAGCAGTTTCCACTACAGACCAGAATGGCAGGTCAGTGGAAATAAGTGATAAGCACACGGGCTTGCGGTGATGTGTGAGCATGGGAGCGTTGAAGGCTAAAAGCTATTGAATGAGATGAAATTAATACCAGAAAGTTGAGTTGATGGGGTTAAGTGAATAAAGAGAGAAGCATAATAAAACCTGCTTAATATTAACTGAAGATTCACTAGATATGCTTGTTTAGTAAGCTATATCAACAAACATAAAAACAAGTTTGATATAAATCTAAAAAACTAACCCTACAATGACGGAATCTATAAGTAACCTATGTGAAAAGTTATACTTTTGTGAATAAATGAAACTAATAATTTCAATCATAATATTAATTGAGTATCCCACAGACGAGTTAATTAACAATAGCTAAAAAATAAATCTATATTAAACTAAGTTGCTAATTAAGAAGATATGGTCTTGAAATTGGGTAATTGGGCATTGGCTGGTAATTATTACCCATGACTTGTTAGCCATGACCAGCCGTTACGCTTAAACTTAGACAACTTACGCAGTTGTACTATTGCTGGGGATATAGTACCGCGCATGATTGATGAAATCCCTATTTTGGCTGTGGCGGCGGTGTTTGCCCAAGGAACTACTGTGATTTGGGATGCAGAAGAGTTGAGAGTGAAAGAAAGCGATCGCATTACGGTGATGGCGCAAAAATCACCGAATTACCCGATGGGGTGGAAATTATTGGTGGGACTCCCTTAGTAGGGACAGATGTGGATAGTAATACAGATCATCGCATTGCCATGTGTTTAGCGATCGCTGCTTTAAATGCTAGTGGGATTACCACCATTCACCGCGCCGAAGCAGCCGCTATTTCTTATCCCAACTTCACTAATACACTCCAACAGATTTTAGGGTGAAATTAGGACATGAAGCATTTGAAGTCAAATTCCTCTGCTCCCTCCCTCTGCTCCCCTACACCCTTACTAAGCATCATTTTCCAAAGAATTATTTTTCAACCAAATCGCTATTGATTCTTGTGTTTCTTTTTTATCGGCTAGTCTTTCAAACATCAAAACAACTTCTACTTCAGGAACTTCTAATGAGTATCCATTTAGTTCCAGAAAAATAGCTGCTGCAACAAAACCCACTCGTTTATTACCATCTATAAACGCATGGTTATTTGTGAATCCAAAAGCATAAGCAGCAGCTAAATCAAAAATATTAGGCGTTGGCTCTCCGTAAGCCAAAAGATTTTTTGGTCTATCTAAACTGGCTAGAAGCAAATTATGATCCCTAATACCAGTGCTTCCACCATTTATAGCTAACTGGTCATCATGAATAGCCAGTAATATTTTTTCATTCAACCAAAAAATATTACTTTGCCAAGTCACGTAATGCGTTCCTGTATTTCGTGCTTACTTTTCTATAAGCTGCCATTGCTTTTTCAAAGTCTGGATCGTAAGTAGTTACATGAACACCATCAGGTGTTTCTGTAATAAATAAACTATCTCCTTCCTTGACTCTCAGCTTTTGCAGAATCTCTTTAGGAAGGGTAATCCCCAAAGAGTTACCAACCTTGCGAACTTTTTGTATTTGCATAGAAAAATAGCCTCTGTGTTGGAGTAATACTATTGTAATAACATCGCTGCCTGAAAAAATAAAAAAAGGGTGACAAATATACGTTTGTCCTCTGTTCTCTATACCAGGACTTAAGCAAGTGTCACAATCGATTCTTGGTGCGTGACGCTATAAGTATCATGACTAAGTTTAAATACTTTCGCAGCGTCACACACCCTACATAAAAAATATGCCGATTGCGTAAGTCCTATATACCTTGCTCCTCATTTTCTTAAGCATTTCTTCCAGGTTGTTCCGTCTAAATCGCCTGCAAAATTCCGAATTGCCACCAATCTAGACTGTATCTCTCGTCAAAGGTGATATTTACAGGCACAATGAGACATGGCACAGATTAATGGCACAATGATGCAATATTTCCACTGGTACATCCCTAATGATGGGAACTTGTGGAGTAAAGTTGAGGCTTCAGCACCAGAATTAGCAGATGCAGGTTTCACAGCCATGTGGCTACCACCAGCCTACAAGGGCTTTGCTGGGTCGTTTGATGTGGGATATGGTGTTTACGACTTATTTGATTTAGGTGAGTTTGAGCAAAAAGGCTCAGTGCGGACGAAATACGGTACACGTCAGCAGTATCTTAATGCAGTTAAATCTCTGCAAACGCATGGGTTGCAAGTTTATGCTGATGCGGTACTAAATCATAAGATGGGTGGTGACGGAATAGAAACACCAAAAGCAACGCCTTTTCCTCAAGACGATCGCCTGAATCCTAAAGGTGGGTTACAAGAGATTAAGACATACACTCATTATAATTTCCCTGGACGGCAAGGTAAATATTCTAACTTTGAGTGGCATTGGTGGCATTTTGATGCTGTTGATTATAACGAATATAACAGTGGCGATCGCAGCACAGTTTATTTATTAGAAGGTAAAAAATTCGACGACTACGTAGCCTTAGAAAATGGTAACTTTGCCTATTTGATGGGTTGCGATCTCGATTTTCAAAATGAGTGGGTACGTGGAGAAATTACCCACTGGGGTAAGTGGTATCTTGACACCACAAAAGTAGATGGTTTCCGCATTGATGCTATTAAACATATTTCTTCTTGGTTCTTTCCCCAATGGATAGATGAACTAGAACGCCATGCTGGCAAAGATTTATTTATGGTAGGAGAGTATTGGTATAACGATATTAATACTCTACTTTGGTATGTTGATGCTGTGGCTGGCAAGATGTCAGTTTTTGACGTACCACTACATTACAACTTCCATCAAGCCAGCAAATCTGGAGGCAATTATGATATGCGCCGGATTTTGGATGGCACAATGATGCAACAACGTCCTAGCAATGCTGTGACATTTGTCGAAAATCACGATTCTCAGCCATTACAAGCATTGGAATCTGTCGTTGAACCTTGGTTTAAACCTTTAGCTTACGCCATTATTTTTTTACGACAAGAAGGCTATCCTTGTGTCTTTCATGCTGACTACTATGGTGCGGAGTATGAAGACTGGGGGAAAGATGGCAATCGTTACAATATTTTTATGCCGTCCCACCGTTGGATTATTGATAAGTTACTTTATGCACGTAAACATTATGCTTACGGGCCACAATACAACTATTTAGACCACTGGAATACTATTGGTTGGACACGCTTAGGTGATGAAGATCATCCTGAAGGGATGGCTGTGATTATGAGTGATGGTTCAGAAGGTTCTAAGTGGATGGAAGTTGGTAAACCCAATACTAAGTTTATTGACTTAACTGAACATATCAAAGAAGCTGTATATACCAATGCGTGGGGTTGGGGTGAATTTCGTTGTCTAGGCGGTTCAGTATCTGTTTGGGTGCAAGCTTAAAACATACTCGAATTGAATTAATGTTATAGTAAATAACCCCGATTTATTAAAGAAATTGGGGTTATAAAGTCTCGCATTTTCACAAATAAAATTTTTATTTGCTAGAGCAGTAGCTATTAATTTCTTTGACAATTGTACCTTCTTCAGCACTACTCTTTTGCAAGCCTGCTAAGAAGCCATTTGTATCTCGAATATTCTTTTTATCTATAGCTCCGGCTGCATCATTTAAACCTTTACTAATATCTTGATAGAGAGTGAGAAACCGTTGCTGAAAACCTTTGATTTTTTCATCTTTGACTTCTATACCTTTCATTTCGGTACTGATTCCATCTATCTTACTAGCAAGTTCAGTTAAAGCTTGAGAACCTTTGGCAGATTTGGGATCTTTGCCGAATTGCTGACTTAGTGTGGCTGCTTGATTAGCTACTTTGATAACTTTGTTACATTGGGCAACTTTACTTTCACCGCAACCTGCAAATAATAATGCGATCGCAGCTATTAAAGAAAATCTAGCAGTTCGTTTCAGCGTCAGTGACATATGTTGTAATATCTCCATCTATGTTTCAGTAAAAATGGGCATATGAAACAAGTAGTTTACAAAAATACAAGTCAAGTCTATTTTTGCTTCTGGCTTTTTTAGCCCTGTTACTTTATACTTCATTCTTTTTCACAAGTGTATGCAATTACACTGAAATAGAAAAAAGTTAAATTAGGTATACATACTCGGATGTAGCTTTTCCGTAGACTATAAAAAACTTTACTTACTAAAATTAATTGCTGAATTTTACTGTTAACTTCAACTTCGCCGCAGCCTTAGCAGCAACTGTTTTTTGCTCCCAAAGCATCGGGTGATACTCCAGCTTGCGCCAAGGGTCAATCATATCAGCATAGTGTCTGTGGAAAGCATGACCTGACTGTCCGGGCGTATGAATAGCTAGCGAATTATTTAGATTGCTTAAATCTATAATCATGCGTAGTGAAGGAATATCAGTTACTTCAAAGGATTTATTTGCTCGCCAACGGTTAGCATTAATAGTCTCCCCATTCCCAGATGTGCTAAAAGCACCGCGATTAAATAAAGCTTCAATGGCTGTAACACCAGATTTTCCCAAGGTGGCGTTACGAAAAGTAACGGTATGTAATTTACCCCAGTTCCAAGATTGAGGATTTTTACCTTGAATACGTTCTAGTTCGTCTACAGTTTCTCTAAAAGCTTGTTGCAAAATTTGATCGCGGTTTTCTACTTGGGTGGTTTTGGCATTATCCCACCAATTACTATTAGGTTGTTGGATGATATTTTGTAAGACAGCATACCAGCGATCGCCCCCATCAGGAAAGTATTTGGAAGGTAGTTGATCATGAAAGGTATCTGCTAACAAATGCTGCCAAAATACTTCAAATAGAGCCGCCACAGGCGATGTCATACCTAGCTGTAAATTCCAATCTTGTAGAAGTTTTTGAGCAGATTTTAATCTGGGAGTGTCAAAAGTAAGATTTTGCAAAAATGGCACAAGATTCTGAGCATTCAAATTTAGATTATCACCTTGGATTTTCTGCACATCTGCCAAAGAAATCGGCTGATTTTTTTGGCTAATCATCTCGACAATACGCTTGGCTCTATATCCATAAACCCAATCTGTAGTAATTAAATAAGGATATTCACTCGCAACTAAATTATTTGCCGTAGCTATATAACCTTGAGGTGGATTGAAACTATAAGGTAATTTTTCAAAATCAATATAACCTTGCCATTCATATTCATCAGTCCAACCAGGAACAGGGTAACGCCCATTTCCCTTAGCCCGAATCGGGAATTTACCAGGCATTTGATAACCGATATTCCCCTCTATATCTGCATAAACTAAATTCTGTGCTGGCACATCAAAGTCACTAGCAGCCGCGCGGAACTCTTGCCAATTTTGAGCGCGATTAATTTGGGGAATTGAATAAACAAGTCTTGTTGGTTCTAAAGCCGCCCAGCGCAAAGCTACAGCATAGTTTTGTGGTAATTTTATTGCTTGCTTAAACTCTTGCAAGTTGGGTGAAACATCAGAAAGAATCGGCCCATGTCTAGTGTAGCGAACTGTCTGTAAAATAGGCTGACTCCCTGCAACTTGAATAGTTTCTGGTACAAGCTGCATATCTACCCATTTACCATTCACTTCATATTGATTAGGATTCTTGGGGTTGATTTTCTCAATATATAAGTCCATCACATCGGATTGTACATTAGTCACACCCCACGCAATGCGATCGCTATGTCCGACAATTACCCCCAACATTCCCGCAAAGGAAAAACCAGTCACATTGTAAGGACATTCAGCATTTTTAGTAGTGCAGTGCAAACCCACCTCATACCAAATCGAAGGCATTTGTACCGCCAAATGAGGATCATTCGCCAAAATTGGTTTACCTGTAGCTGTGCGCTTACCAGAAATCACCCAGTTATTTGAACCAATACCCACTCCTGTAGCACCAATAAGTTTTTCTAACGCCAACATTGGTTGAGTAATTGATTCTAAACTTGGCGCAATTTCTCCCACAGATAAAACCTCCGCGCCCCTTTGCGCCAACCTCCGCGCCCCTTTGCGTTTTTGCCCTACTTCCCACTCCGATAAAATCACAGGCAAATCTTGCGGGTAGGCCGGAAAAAGTTCCTCCACCTGATTAGGCGTGAGGGTTTTTAGTAAAACAGTACGTTCAATTTCGCTTTGAAAATTTCTACCCAAATCGTAAGCCATCACCTTACCCCAAGTCAGGGAATGCAGAGGTTTCCAAGGTGCGACTTGATAGCCAGGATTGAGTAATTTTAGTACGCCATATTCGAGACTCAACGCAGTACCTTGATGTTCTTGCAGATAAGCATTCACACCATCAGCATAGGCTACCAAATTAGCCTTCATTTCTGCATCCATTTGCTGGAGTTCTTGCTGCGCCACCCTTGCCCATCCCAGGGTTCGCAGATATTTATCAGTATCTAATTGCGAAGCTCCAAACATTTCTGCTAATCTACCAGAACCAATATGTCGCCAAAAATCCATTTGCCAAAATCTATCTTGGGCGTGGATATAACCCTGCGCCATAAATAAGTCGTGGGAGTTGGCAGCATAGATATGAGGTACACCCCATTGATCCCGTTGGACTGTAACTTCTGCTTTAATGCCAGAAATAGCGATCGCTCCATTTTCTACAGGAAAAGAACGCCGTATAGTGTAGCCTAAAAATGATACTAACAATAACCCCAGCAATATCAGTACAACTATACCTATTTTGAGTCCCTTGAATAACCGACGTTTTCGGAAATTTTTCATATTTGGGTGTTAGCAAAATCATGGGACATTATACCTTTTGCCGCCTTAGAGTTTTGCTATTTTTTAGTAAGATATATAACTTTGCTTTATTAGCAAATACTTAAACTTAAATAATTCCATACTATGAATTAGTTTTAATTTCCTGATTTATCTCAGTATATTTGTAGATTTTATTGTATCTGAAGAGTGTGTATTGTGATAGGCGATCGCTCATCCAAAAATCTTGACAAAGTTTGATTGACAAAGCTCAGAAGTGTATGCTACTTCAAGCAGAATAAAAAATATACTGAAAAATAAAAATTAGTAGTCAATAAATATACAATACAGGCTTATTACTTCAGCCGCACATTCTCACAAAATGACTCAGTGTGTTAGTTACCGATGTATTTCGGGCAACGAAGTAATAAAAATAGCATATAATACTGAGAATTTTTGCCAGAAAAAAAACAGTAAAGGCGTGCTAAGTTTTAAATCCATCCTCATTCCGTTCTCGGTTGCCCCATGTATCTGCCAGACTTACACCCACAACATCTTGAAGAATTAGTCAAGCGTAGTGGTATCAATTTAGACTTAACCCAACTTAACTTTAAGTCTCTTCAAGGCGCAGCAGCCTATGAATATCTATTAATTTCCGAACATCTACCCCGCACGAACACAGGAATGGTCACAAGTGGCTGGTTACAACGCTACAGTCATGCTACGGCTGGCGGTTGGTGGTGTTCTGGCCTCGATCCTCTCAATCATTGGCAACCAATGGAATGGGGTTGCTTTAAGCCCAACCAACCGCGCACCAATCAAAATGGCAAGTCAATCAAATACGAACATCCCCCCAGCACCCCCACAAGAATATTTTGTCTGCGGGTAACACTGGATATCTGGCAGCAAGTTTCCCAGCGTTACAACATTGCTGCGCCTAAGCTAATCAGCATCAACGAACAAGGAGAAGCTGTAGGTTTTTGGCAATGGGTAATAGAAAATCAAATACCTATCATTATCTGTGAAGGGGCGAAAAAAGCTGCCACCCTCTTGACACAAGGCTATGCAGCCATTGCCGTTCCGGGAATTACTAGTGGTTATCGGGTTGTCAAAGATAAATTTGGGAAAGTTATCAACCGCCAATTAATCCCTGATTTAGCTGTATTTGCCCAGATGCAACGAACTGTTTACATCTGTTTTGATTTTGAAACTCAACACCAAAAAGTGGCTGCTGTCAGCAATGCGATTACCCAAATTGGTTGTTTGTTTCAAGAACAGAAATGTCCTGTAAAAGTCATTGCACTGCCAGGATTAGAGAAAGGTGTGGACGATTTGATCATAGCCAAAGGTGCGATCGCTTTTGAAAAAGTTTATCGCCATAGTGTTGATTTAGAAATTTATCTGGCTGAAATTAAGCCCCATACCGATTTAACTATTCCTGCTAACTTGAGTGTCAACCGTCCCTACTTAGGTGAAATCGCTTTCCCTACCTCTGGATTAGTAGGAGTCAAATCAGCCAAAGGTACAGGTAAAACCACAGGGCTACAAACTGTTGTCAAACAAGCGAAAACTAAGAATCAGCCTGTATTATTAATCACACACCGCATTCAATTAGGAAGATTTTTATGTGAGAAAATTGGTATTCAATGGGGTTTGAATAATCCTGAAAAACTCACAAATAATAGCGATTATTTGACCCCAACTCATACATCATTAAATAATATTCAATCCGTCGGTTTATGTATTGATTCAATTTGGAAACTGAACCCAGATGATTGGCGGGGAGGAATTATCATTTTAGATGAGGTAGAGCAATCTTTATGGCATCTCCTCAATAGCAGCACATGTAAAAATAAGCGCGTCATAATCTTAAAATTATTCCAGCAATTAATTTCTACTGTTTTATCCACTGGGGGCTTAATAATTGCTCAAGATGCGGATTTATCAGATGTATCTTTAGAGTATTTGCAAAGTTTGTCAGGATGTAAAATTGCGCCTTGGGTATTAGTAAATAAATGGAAACCCCAACGGGGTTGGGATGTAAAATTTTATGATTCGCCTAATCCCATACCTCTAATTCAACAGTTAGAGTTAGATTTACTAGCGGGACGGAAATGCTATGTAACTACTGATAGTCGTTCTGGACGTTATAGTTGTGAAACAATCGAACGTTACCTAAAAGAACGTTTAGAAAAACTGCGATACGAATTTCCCAAAACTTTAGTAGTTAATAGTCAGACAACAAACACCCCAGGCCATGCGGCTGTTGATTTTGTCCCAGCAATTAATCAAAAAATCACGGAATACGAAACTGTATTTGTAACTCCTAGTTTGGGTACAGGTATTAGTATTGATGTCCAACATTTTGATAAAGTATATGGCATCTTTCAAGGAGTAATTCCTGATTCAGAAGCACGACAAGCATTAGCCAGAGTCCGCGATGATATTCCTAGAATTGTTTGGTGTGCTAAACGCGGAATTGGCTTGATTGGTAGTGGTAGTACCAATTATCGTTTATTGTCTAACTGGTATCAGGAAAATCAAAAAGAAAATCTCGCCTTGCTTAGTCCCTTGCATAAAATAGATGTAGATTTACCTTTAGTTTATGACCCTGTACATTTGCGTACTTGGGCTAAATTATCAGCTAGAGTAAATGCTTCTATCCGTCTGTATCGTCAATCTATGCAAGAGGGATTAACTAATGATGGGCATCAAATCAGAGTGAGGAGTAATGCTATTCACAATAATATTGTGAGAGATTTACGATTAGCATTTTTAGCAACTGACTCGCAGGATTTAGCAACTCGGAGAAGATTAGTTTTAGAAATTGTTAAAGTCCAAAAAGAGTGGACAGATAAGCGTCAAAAAGGTAAGGAAATTAAACGCCAAATTAGGCAGATTAAACAAAAAAATCAATTAGCAGCCGCTCTGAATGTTGCCAACGCTAAAGATATTGATTATGTCGAACATGATCAATTATCTGCCCAACATTCCCTTACAGATATAGAACGCCATCAAATTCAAAAATATCATCTCAAGCTAAGATACGGAATACCAGTCACGCCACTGCTGAAATTGCGAGATGATCAAGGGTATTATTCCCAATTATTAATTCACTATTATCTCACCCATGAAAGTGAGTATTTTCACATTAGAGATCAGCAAGAATGGCATCAACAATTATTTTTGGGTGGAGGTAAAGTTTTCCTCCCAGATTTAAAAACCTATACCATAAAAATTGAGGTAATGAGAGCCTTGGGGATGTTACAGTTTCTTGAGCCAGAACAAAAATTTATAGAAGATGATCCTAATCTAATCTGGTTGAAAGATATTGTATTTCAACATAGTAAGCATATTAAAAGAGTCTTGGGTATTGACTTTAACAGAAGTAGAAATAACTCTACAGGGATAAAAATCCTCAGTCGCTTGTTGAATTTGTTAGGCTTGAAATTAAAACGCAGCGATGATTTTTATCAAATTGACCTAAATACTTTTAATGATGGCAGAGAGCAAATATTTGCTGTTTGGCATCAACGAGATGAGTTGATATTATCTCATATGAAAAATCGTAGCGATCAGCCTACAGATAGCTTTGTCACTACGACACAAAAACAAACAGTAACTTCTGTAGTTACTGTGAAGTAATCAAGCCTAAAATGTTGCAATTCAACTGTAAGTTGGGTTGACGCAAGGAAACCCAACACCAACATCTAGATTAAGTTTCCGAGATCAATGTTGGGTTGCGCTGCGCTTAACCCAACCTAACATTTAACGCACTACTTACGCCTAAGCGATCACTCCACCCAATTTATTTTGACAAGTTGTATGTGTTCAGATCCCCGACTTTTTTAAAAAGTCGGGGATCTATGACCTAATTATTTGCGTGGTGGCGTACTACTATAGTTCTAAGAAACTGCCAGAAATTAAGTTATAGGTAAATCACTCATCCTAAAATCGCAAAAAAAATTTGATTGCGCCAAGTGCGAAGTAAAAAGGGTAGAGGAAAAAGCGCAAAGGTAAGAGTGTAAAGTGCTAAGAGTCCCTGCCCCGCACAACCACAACCCGAAAACCCAGGGAGCTGCCCCTGATGTCACGCGGGGAAGAGGAGCGATACGCCGAACGGCAATCCCTAGGATTATTGTACCATGAACCACCGCGCAGCAGGCGATTTTGATTATCTTTATTAAGTAACCAAGCTCTTCCCTTGGTTGGTGCATTATTATAATTTTCGTGCCACTTATCCTGACACCATTCCCATATATTACCACACATATCAAATAATCCAAAGAGGTTGGCAGGAAATTTTCCGACTTCTGTTGTTTGCTGGCGAAATTCACCCTTTGAACCTTGACCATAATTACCTGGATACACTGTTCCCTGATAATCCCAGTCTGTTCCTCGGTAATTTGCTAAATCTGTGGTAATTGTTTCACCAAAGTAAAACGGTGTAGTCGTTCCGGCGCGACAAGCATATTCCCATTCTGCTTCACTGGGTAAGCGATAGATTTTTCCAGTCTTCTTTGATAACCTGGCACAAAATTCAACCGTATCATCCCAAGAAACACACTCTACAGGACGATTAGCACCTTTAAAATTGGATGGGTCGGGATTTAAATCAATATTAACTTTATCAAAAGCGGCGACGACTGCCCATTGCCCTTGGGTGACAGGAAATTTCCCCATGAAAAAGGGTTGAATGTTAACGGTGTGCTGTGGACTTTCATCGTCCATTCGTTCCAATTCACCCTCTGGCGAACCCATGAGAAATTGACCGCCAGGAATGGACACCATCTCTAAAACTACGCCATTACCCAAGTCTTCTGTAAAAAACTCCGCACGTCCCCGACTGCGGTTGATAATTTGTCCTTGAGCGTCTGCCTTCACTATCTCAAACTCAAACTGATTTGGTTCAGGTGGTTGTTTGTCGGGTGCAGACGGTTTTTGTTGACCAATAACTCTTTTTTCTATGAGTGCAACATCTTCGTCTCTTAAACCTAAATGTTGTTGATAGTCTCTGATTTCATTGACGGTTCTTTCACTCAAGTTTGGCTCAACTGCAATTGTTTCAGCTAGCATTGCTTCATAGTCTTCTAATTTGCGCTGATACTCCTGATACGGTTTCTGAACTTCCGCTTCAATAGTATTAGCAACATTAGGATCAAGCTTTAACTGATTGCGTAATGAGTTTAATAGGCGACGGGCTGGAATGGAAAAATTACCGCGATTGATGCGGCGTTCTACTTCCTTCCGATACTTGATCTGAGGATCATCCTTGGCTGATTTCGCCAACACAAGCCGATAACCCTCTTTCGCAGGATAAAACTCAGGTGTCATGGCGGGAGCTGCTTCTTGCAATTTGCTTTTGACATAATCATGCAATTCATCCACCGCAATCAAACCATCACCGTCTTTGTCGGCTGCACCTTTCTCAATTCCTTCTACTAGATAATGGGTGTAAATCGATAAGTCTAAATCATCGGAGTTAAACGCATATTGTGTAGAAGTAGAAGCCGTGAGAATTACTCTACCCTCACCGCCTAAGTGTTGTTCTAGGTTAATTGTTCCACTATCTTTAGCTGTCAACCCCTTAGCAAAAGCACCACTAAAGCAGCAATCTAAAATTACTACTTGTCGCTTAGATTTGCTCTTGTTCATCTGTTCATGGACATCTTTTCCAGCTACGGCGGTGAATGGGAGCAATTTATTGTTTTGTTTTTCAGTTTGGCGAGTCGAAAAGTAAAATTCCCCATTTTCTACTGTCACACCATGACCAGAAAAGTAGAAAAGCACCAAATCATCTTTCTGACGATTATCATACAAATGATAAATTGCCCTTGCCATTTCCTGCTGTGGAGGATTTTTCAGCACAGTGACATATTCCTGTGCAAAACAGCCCATGTCGGGATTTAGCAAAACTCGCCGCATTGCCTCCACATCGTTGACAGCGTTGGGTAGCGGTGCTAATCCCGGCTCATATTCACTAATGCCGATTAGTAGTGCTATCCTCGCCATTTTAGCTGTTTGTTGTGTTGTTTGATGTGTTGTTGAGAAATTCCTGGGCTTTTTGATAAGCAAACTCAAATTCTTCGCGACTGGCGGCTTCTAGGTTGAGTTCTCTACCATCGGGGGCTTTGACTACCAGCTTAATGGGTTTGTTGCCAAACCTATCTCCCAAAAATGTAAACAGATTTTTGATATTAGCGGGTTTAACTTCTGCTTTCAACAACCCCAACAAAAAGCCGCCTAACGCTTTGGTGTTCGGGGGTGCATTTTCGACAGGGACTAAATCTGCATCTTCTACCCCGTCCACTTCTTTTAGTTGGGGGAGCAAGTTTTGTACTTCTGCTTGCAAATCCTCATCATCTAAGTCTAGTTCAGTGAGAGCGATCGCCACTTGCAAGTTAGTTATTACCATATAAATCGCTTAAATATAACTATATTCTTTCCAAACGATTGTATCGGTTATTGGGCAAGTTTAGTTAATATCCGAGGGTTTTGAAGGAGAAATGAACCGCAGACACATGATTTGGTTGAGGCTTATGTCAGTCTCTCGATAGCTTAGTAGGGTGCGTCAGTGCGCTCAAACCTAACTACACAAGCAATTATTTATACTGACGCACCCTACAGTGGGAATATTTTTGATCTGGAAGTCTGTTTTTGATAATGAAAATTTTATTCTTTTGTAGCGATCGCAATGCAAACATAGTCATATCTCGATTTTTGTGTGATTAATTACATAAATGTTTTTCTGGAATTGATGGTTTTGATAGTGTGGTCATACATAGACTCTTAATTCAAGTTATATTGCAATTATCAACTATTAGGAAAAACACCTGTGTTTCCCCTCTACGACGACAACCCGACGCGAATCACCCCGTATTTTACTTACGGTTTAATTGGGATGAACGTTTTAGTGTTTCTTCATGAAGTGAGTTTGTCTAATGCCCAGTTGAATTTATTTTTTGATCAATATGCAGTAGTACCTCAACAGCTAACCACTAATTTAGCTGTTGAGTGGACGACTTTATTTACTTCCCAATTTTTACACGGTGGTTGGTGGCACTTAATTTCCAATATGGTCTTTCTTTGGGTATTTGGTAATAATATTGAAGACCGTTTGGGTCATCTGAAATACCTAATTTTTTATTTGGCGTGTGGTGCTTTAGCTGCTGCGTGTCAGTGGTTTATTGGTATGTACTCTACTATCCCTTCTTTGGGGGCTAGTGGTGCAATTTCGGGGGTATTAGGTGCATATTTGATCCGCTTTCCCCAGGCTAGAGTAACTACCTTAATTTTCTTAGGTTTCTTCGTCACTACAATCAGTATTCCGGCAATGATATTGATTGGAGTTTTCTTTATTCAAAATGTGATCTCTGGATTGGCTAGTTTAGGGGCTTCTGCGAATATGAGTGTTGAAACAGGAGGAGTAGCTTATTGGGCGCATATTGGTGGTTTTGTATTTGGCATGATCCTTTCACCTTTATTTGGAGTATTCAAACGCGATTAAGCAATTGAGTAAACTAAAATGTCACCACACTGCGAATTGACTCCCCTTTGTGCATTAAATCAAAGGCATCATTAATTTGCTCAATGGGCATAACGTGAGTAATTAAATCGTCAATATTTATCTTGCCATCCATATACCAATCAACGATTTTCGGCACATCTGTACGCCCTCTTGCACCACCGAAGGCTGAACCTTTCCACACGCGCCCAGTCACCAGTTGAAACGGACGGGTACTAATTTCTTCACCCGCACCAGCCACACCAATAACTACACTCACGCCCCAACCTTTGTGACAGCATTCTAAGGCTTGACGCATGACTTTGACGTTACCAATACACTCAAAGCTGTAATCAGCACCACCTTTAGTTAAATCAACTAAATAACTAACTAAATCCCCCTCCACTTCTTGGGGGTTGACAAAATGCGTCATCCCAAATTTTTCTGCTAAAGCTCGCTTGCTGGGGTTAATATCTACCCCGACAATCATATTCGCCCCCACCATCCGCGCCCCTTGGATGACATTTAAGCCAATACCTCCCAAGCCAAAGACTACTACATTAGCCCCTGGTTCTACCTTGGCTGTATAAATAACTGCGCCAATACCTGTTGTTACTCCACAACCGATGTAACAAACCTTGTCAAAAGGGGCATCTTCGCGAATTTTAGCTACGGCGATTTCTGGCAGCACCGTATAGTTAGCAAAGGTAGAAGTACCCATGTAGTGATGAATTATTTGTCCATCAATACTAAAGCGACTAGTACCACTGGGCATGACACCACGAGATTGAGTCAGGCGAATTGCTTGGCAGAGGTTGGTTTTAAAGCTGAGACAATATGGACATTGGCGACATTCTGGAGTGTAAAGGGGAATCACATGATCTCCTGGCTTGACACTAGTCACACCAGCACCCACTTCTACCACTACTCCAGCCCCTTCATGTCCTAAAATGGCGGGAAATAAACCTTCAGGATCAATCCCAGACAGGGTATAAGCATCGGTGTGACAAACGCCACTGGCTTTAATTTCAACTAAAACTTCCCCGGCTTGCGGCCCTTCAAGTTGTACAGTTTCAATAGTTAAAGGCTGACCCGCGCTATAAGCCACTGCTGCTTTAACTTCCACGAGTCTACCCTCCTAAAAATTCAAAAAAATCCGATACTAGCCATTATCCTAAAGGGAAACACGGGTAAGTTGAAGCAATTTTTGATGATCTGAATTTATATCTTAGGGTGGTAGCAAGATTTTTCATAGTCTATATGTGAATTAACTATGAAATTGCATTTTGCGGAGAGATTGGTACATTAGTTACAGGCGGTAAACTAGGAAAATCATAATCCATAGCACTTCTTGTTTGTATGCAATACACTCTAACCTCTCTCCAAACCTCTCTCCTACAAGGAGAGAGGCTTTGAGTCTTACTCCCCTTCCCTACAAGGGAAGGGGTTGGGGGTTAGGTCTGTATTAGACTCAACTGCAAACCGCTATATCTGCCTGATTGAATTTTTATCCCCTCAGTTATCTATTAATTTTGTAAAGCGTATGAACCCTGCCCTAACAAAAATTGGCTCTCAAATGTCCAACCTTACAGGTGTACGAGCGATCATGAAGGACATTAATGAAACGTTAAAAGCTAGTCGAGGGCAGGAATTAATTAATTTGAGTGCAGGCAACCCGTTGATTTTACCAGAGGTAGAACAGTTGTGGCGGGACTACACAGTAGAATTATTAGCTAGTTCAGAATATGGAGAAGTGGTTTGTCGTTATGGTTCTAGTCAAGGCTATGCACCATTAGTTGAAGCGATCGCTAATGACTTTAACAAACGCTACGGTTTAAACTTAACTGAGCGCAATATTTTACTCACCCCCGGTAGTCAAAGCCTCTACTTCTACGCAGCTAATTCTTTCGGTGGCTACACTAGCGATGGGCAACTCAAGCAAATAGTTTTACCTCTAAGTCCAGACTATACGGGTTACGGTGGTGTATGTTTGTTTCCTGAAGCTTTACTAGCTTACAAGCCTACTCTCGATATAGACGCACCCAACCACCAGTTTAAATATCGCCCTGATTTCAGCCAATTATCGGTGACAGAAAACACCGGTTGTATTATCTTTTCTCGTCCCTGTAATCCTACAGGCAACGTCATGACAGAAGATGAGGTGAAGAAAATTGCTGCTTTAGCCGCCTCTTATGATGTACCTGTGTTGATTGACTCCGCTTATGCACCACCATTCCCAGCATTAAACTTTACAGAGATGCAGCCAGTTTTTGGCGACAACATCATCCACTGTATGAGTTTATCTAAAGCTGGATTACCAGGGGAACGCATCGGCATTGCCATTGGGGATGAAAAATGGATACACGTTTTGGAATGCTTCCAGACAAACTTGTGTATTCATCCGTCGCGCTATGGACAGGCGATCGCAGCTCGTGCTATTGAATCTGGTAGTCTGGCACAAATTTCTGAAAGCGTCATTCGTCCCTTTTACCAAAACAAATTTACCGTTTTGGAAGATACCTTAAATACCTCCATGTCCAAGGATTTACCTTGGTTCTTGCATCGTGGCGAGGGGGCTATTTTTGCTTGGTTGTGGTTAAAAGATTTACCGATTACCGATTGGGAATTTTATCAAGAACTCAAAAAAGTCGGTGTAATTATCGTTCCTGGTAGTACATTCTTCCCCGGTTTACAAGAAGAATGGCCACACAAACAGCAATGTTTACGTATTAGCCTCACAGGTAGTAATGAAGAGATTGCCAAGGCGATGCAACTTTTAGCCAAAGTAGCCGAAAAAGTGTATCAAAGTACGGCTGTTAGCGCATAGTAATTCGTAGTTCGTAATTAAGAGTTACTTTGTGATGTCTACGGTGCTTGACTAAATAGTGCGTCAAAAATTGGTTGACCCATTTAACATGGTATGTTCATTTACGCTGTGCTGTACTAGTTGAGTTAATGGTAATGAACCAAGAACAAACAAAAGAAAAGAAAGGAAGGCGGAAAGCAGGGAAGAAGCAAAAACCCAATCCCCAATCCCCAGTCCCCAGTCCCCAATCCCCCAACCTTGATGATTGGATAGAAATTGGGAAAATCGTTGCCCCACAAGGCTTAGGTGGAGAGTTGCGGGTTTATCCTGAAACTGACTTTCCTGAGCGGTTTCAGGAATCAGGAACACGATGGTTATTGCATCCAGGCGAGATAGAACCGCAACCCATCGAATTGTTAACAGGACGTTATATAGAAGGGAAAAACTTATACGTTATCCAATTGGCTGGTGTAGAAAGTCGTAACGAGGCTGAAGAATTACGCGATTGTAGATTATTTGTATCGGCTAGCGATCGCCCCCAATTAGGAGAAGATGAATATCATGTCATCGATTTAATTGGCGTAGAGGTATTTCTGCAAGCCTCTGGGGAACTGCTGGGTACAGTAGTTAATGTGATTCCGGCTGGAAATGATTTGCTAGAGGTACAGTTACAAAAGTCCCCAACTAGCGAGGAAAAACCCAAGACACTGTTAATTCCCTTTGTCAAAGCGATCGCACCTGTGGTAGATTTACCAGCTCGTCGGATTGAAATTACCCCCCCTGTCGGTTTATTGGAACTGGCGACTTAATCAATTAAAAATTCAAAAACTTCTAGAGCATTGTATTTTTCTTCCCCTGCTCCCCCTGCTCCCCCTGCTCCCCCGCTCCCCTGTCACCTATCCCCTGTCACCTTCTGCACCTGCTGGGCTGCACTATCCTGTTGTGAGATGACCAATGTAATTCCGGCTACTGCCAATAACCCAATCATTACTAGTCCTAGTATGGAAGTGTGTCTTCTTAATCTCAGGGATGCGATCGCATTTTCTAGCATACTAGTAGCACCAGTAACCTGAATGGGTCGTAGTGCAGC
This sequence comes from Anabaena sp. CCY 9402-a, assembly GCF_963920945.1. Taxonomy (NCBI): domain Bacteria; kingdom Bacillati; phylum Cyanobacteriota; class Cyanophyceae; order Nostocales; family Nostocaceae; genus Anabaena; species Anabaena sp. CCY 9402-a. The sequence continues at coordinate 12,562 of NZ_CAWUDL010000063.1, read as the reverse complement.
TAATGCAGCAGCAGCATTGGGGTAGCGATATTGCCATTTAGGTTCTACCATTCCCCTTAACCAACACACAAAACAGGGATTAACTGCTGGAAATTGCTGGAAATCAAAGCGGTAGTTACCGTCAAATAACTTACTAATATTGACAGCATGAGTTTTGGCCAGTAGATAAATCAGTGTTGAGCCTAAACTATACAAGTCTGAAGCTGGAGTCAGAGTTTGACCTAAGTGTTCCTCTGGTGGCATAAAACCAGGAGTTCCGCTTACCAAGCTGCTCAGAGCCATTTTTTTACCCTGGACGTGTGCCAAATCAAAATCTACTAGGTAGGTATTTAGTTGCTCATCAACTAAAATATTTTCTGGTTTAATATCCCGATGAATAATTGGATCAACTCGGTGCTGTAAATATACTAAAATTTCTAAAAGTGACACCGCTATTTGCTTAATTGCTTCTGGATGCCATCTCTTTACTGAACCCAAGGAAGGAGCGTTTTTGTACTCCTGCACTATGTAAAAACCTTTAGATGTAGTAAAAGAATCTATATAACGCGGGATGCGGGGATGATTCAGTGTTTGCAGGATTTGCACTTCTCGCTCGTAAGCTGTTATGCCCAGCCAGTCTGCACCTGCATGGGAGAGACTAAATTCTTTAATTACTACCTGTTGTTTGAAGTTACGGACACCAGCAAGATAAGTAATGCGTCCCCCTTGCTGGTTGCGTCCCAATTCTCGGATAACCTCATAACCCAAAGCAGAAAAATCTGGATGTTGAATTAAGGGGATTTTCCCTTGATTACGCACATCAAGCTCCATTAAACACCACCTGAGTTGAATTTTGTCAAGTGCAATTAACAAATTATAAATTCTCACCCAGATTGTTATCTGCCATTCTGCCCTTATGGAGTGCTGAGTAATGAGTGCTGAGTAATGAGTAATGAGTGCTGAGTGCTGAGTAGTGGGTAGTGGGTAGTGGGTAGTGGGTAGTGAGGGTGAGTAGAGTAGTGAGTGGTGTTAGCGGTAGCGGGGCGTGAGCAGCGTGCTGAGTCAAGAGTTATTAGTCATTAGTTTTTTCTACTCTGCTCCTCTGCTCCTCTGCTCCTCTGCGCCCCTGCTCCCCTACCCCTCTGCTTCCCGCGTTAGCCAGTCAACAATCTGGGTATTGACAACATCTGGGACTTCATCATGGGGGCAATGACCAGCACCAGGAATAGGCACGATTTTAATATCTTTGCCATTTGCCAGGGCGGTTTCGTAAATCTTCACCCCAGTAATTGGTGTCCAAGGGTCGTCAGCACCCCAAATCACTAGTAGAGGACGTTCTATTTTGGGTAAGAGTTCCTCTGGTGTTGGGCCTGGTGGTGCTGTAAGGATAGAGGCAAATACCTGCTGTGCGCCTGGATCGCAAGATGGAGTATAAAGTAAATCAACTAATTCATCAGTAACGGCTGTGCGATCGCGGTAAACTTGGTACAGTGTGCGCCGAATTTGAGATTTTTGGCGAATGCGGTTAAATACAAATTTACCTGTAATTGGCGATCGCACCACTCGGTTAAACGCCGACATGACAATTCTTAAGGGTGGGTTCAATTCGTGGGGACGATGACTCAATCCACCAGCCGAGTTAATTAACACACCTCCAGCAGCCATCTCTGGATGTTCTGCCAAAACTATCAAACTTAAAAGTGCGCCAATAGAGTTACCAATAAATACAGCAGGTTGTTGAATATGATCTGTCCAAAAATCTTTTAATAGTTCTACCCAAACTTCTGTGCTGTAATCAATTAGAGCTTTATCTGAACCACCAAACCCCAAAAGATCCACAGCAAAAACTTGGTAGCCAGCACTTGCTAAAACTGGGATATTCTTACGCCAATGCCCAATGGAAGCACCAAAGCCATGCACAAGTACCAACGGTTGTCCAGTACCCATGACCGTATATTGAATTTTGTGATTGCGCCAAGTCCAAACCAGTTTTTCAAAATTTGCCGTGGTTACTAGCTGCTGGGTCGTTAAAGTCATTATGAAGATTCCTATACTATTGTTATATATAGTAAAGCGTCTCGCCTCCCAGCATTCTTATCAAAATGTTATTTTTAGACTGAGATACTTTTTTATTTGGAAATCCCTATGCCAGCAACTGCTATTAGTCTGCGGTTAGAACCAGGTCAAAAAGTTACTTTAGAGCCTGTTGCTTGGGGAGAGTTTGAACAGATTCTTGCTAAGTTAGGAGAATCGCGCTCATCTCGAATCGCTTATGCTAATCAGATTTTAGAAATCATGGCCCCTCTACCTGAGCATGAAAGGTCAAAAGTTTTACTTGCAGACTTAGTAAAAGCCCTGCTCAAATTTCAAAAACGCTCATGGGAACCCCTTGGCTCTACTACTTTTAAAAGTCAGAGTATGACAGCAGGTATTGAGCCTGACGAATGCTTCTATATCGAAAACTACAGAGCTGTTATCGGTAAAACTCGACTGGATTTGACTGTAGATCCCCCACCAGATTTAGCATTAGAAACTGACTTGACCTCTAAAACAGAACTTGATGCTTATGAAGCGTTGAAAGTACCAGAACTGTGGATATACAAAAATAGCCACTTAAAAATCTACCTACTGCAACAAGATAAGTATGTTGAATCTCAGACAAGTCAAACTTTCCCTGGTATCACAGTGATAGAGACTATTCCACTGTTTATGCAGCGAGCTAAAGAAGTTGGTGTGAGCCAGACTTTGACCGAGTTCGATATATTTCTAGCGCAAACACTTTAAAAAACACAGGTGACAGCCAAGAGGACATAAGAGTTCTGCGCTTAAAAAAGCTACAAATTGACGAAATATTGTACTAAAGTTGCTCGAAATGTTAGTTTTATCTTCACACAGGGATTAATAGATAAAGGAACGATGAAGTTCCTTTCACTTTTAGCCAATTAATACGGTGTGAGATGAAATATAAGCATCCACGTTCCCTAGCTCATTTCAGCAAAGTATTGCTAGCAGCCACATCCTTGGCCATCTTTTCTCCCATAGTTTCTGCCTATGCAGATCCAGGAATCTCTAGCACCGTTACCCAAAAACAGATAATAGTAGAAGAATCCCTCAGCAATAAAGCTGATAAGCTGCCAGAACCAATTAAAATGGCTGTTCTTCAAGATATTTCTCGGCGTACAGGTGCAAAAGTTTCAGCCTTAAGCATTATTCAGGCTCAACAGCAAATGTGGTCAAATGGCTGCTTGGGTTTAACAGTAGCGGGAAGTTGTACACAAGCTCAAGTCCCTGGCTGGCAAGTAGTAGCTACTAATCAAACACGGGTGTGGGTATATCGCACTGATACATCTGGGAAACTAGCCAAACTTGATGAAGGTGCAACTCAGTTCCTGACTACAATGATCGAGAATCAGGAAACTGCCTCTCGAACGACTACTAGCCGCACTGTTCAACAACAAACGATCGCCACCCAACGCAGTACCCAACTAACGGCTACTAACACTTCTGTCAAAGGGAAAAAGACAGGTTTTAGCTTGGCGATTTTGCAACCGGCTGGTAACATTTCTAATGTAATTGCCCGTGTTTCTTTGAAATCCAAACGTCACAAGGGTTTTTTAAAAGAAAGATTCTTAGGTGATTACAAATATAAAGTTAGTCAGAAGGCAAAATTTGTTAAAGGATTAAAAGCAGGCGATCGCGTGGTCGTGCGCCTGTATGATCTTCAAAACCGCTTTCTGGGCTACAGTGAATTTGAATTATTGTCAGCAAACACAGCCGTCAACCTGATATTGTCAGAAAACCCTTCACAATATCAAGTTGTTCGCACAGTTTGCGGTAATGACGCTAACCAAGACGGCACAATTGATGCTGGTAGTACCACTTACGACTACTTCACCCAAGTTAGCGGCGAACGGGTGACTTTCCTCAGCAGTTCCCAAACAGTCAACGTTAGCCAGTTCCAAGCGGAAGGGTTCTCAACTGTGGCGACAACTAGCGTTTATCCTACTTCTTTCAGTACGGGTGAGTTTGCTATGGTGCGTCAGACGATGAACGCCTTTAGTTACAACTTGGCGGAAGCTTTGAAAGTTGAACCAGGTAGATTAGTAGAACTCAATGAAGTCAGTGATGATGATAGTTCTATCTATGATGTCGGCCAGATGATGATGAGCTATCGTGAGATTGGGGTAGCTAACGGTATCCAAGTTAAATTTGCTGATGTTTCTACTAATCACTGGGCTAAAGACTTTATCTCTGAATTAGCCGCATTGCAAATTATCCAAGGTTTCCCCGATGGTAACTTTCGTCCTGATGAACAGTTGACTCGCGCCCAATTTGCAGCGATGCTAACTCAAGCCTTTGCCACAGCCAAAGTCAGGAATGCTATTAGCTTCAGAGATGTTTCTAGTAGATATTGGGCTTATAACGCCATCCGCGACACCTATGCAATGGGCTTTTTAGGCGGATCTGGGAATACATTCAAACCGACTCAGAGCCTGTCTCGCTTAGAAGTTTTATTAGCTTTAGCCCAAGGACTTAACTATACTTTTAGCGGTTCGACACAGACAATACTGGCAGTTTACAAAGATGCTACCAGTATTCGTAGTGATGTTCGTAATGCGATCGCTGCCCTCACAGAACGGGGTATCATAGTCAACTATCCTAATGTGCAGAACCTTAATCCTGATAAGGTAGCCACTAGAGCAGAAGTTAGTGCTTTAATTTACAAAACTTTAGCCAGCACTGGAGAAGTAGCAGATATATCTTCTCAGTACGCCGTGGAAAGTCTACAGCAGCGAGCTGAGATTGATAGATTCAATAGAATTGATAACGACGATGACGATGACGATGATGACGATGATGACGATGACAAAAAAGTTCGTCGCCAATTCGATGATGACGACGATGATGATAAAAAAGTCCGTCGCAATTGCAACCAAGGTATTGGTAATGGTTCTGAAGACTGCGATCCTGGTAATTCTCGTCCCCACGGTGGTAGTAACGATGAAGATGGACGAACTCCAGGTAGCAAAAGATAGAATTTTAAATTTTTAGAGATGCAATCAATTGCCTCTTGAAATGTTCACAGTAGGATAAAACTAAGGGTCAAAGGTAAAATTTTTCTTCATTTCTTTACCTTTGACCTTTTTTTGTATGACAATTTATTCCAAATTGAATGTTTCATTAGAATTAACATTTTCTTTGATATAAACATCTTGAATGGGGAAAGGAATAGAAATACCTGTTTCTTGATAACGCTTGTGCAGCTTTTTAATCATTAAATGTTTACCCATGCGTTGATCAAAATATTCACTAACACGCATATATAATGTAAAATCTATACTAAAATCTCCAAATGTGTGAAATCTGATATATGGCTCATTTTTAATTAATTCAATGGCAATCTCTTGCATCACTTCTTTTGCCACTTCTACCGTTATCTGTTCCACTTGTTCTAAATCACTATTATAACTAACACCTACATTCATAGTTAAAGTGATTTCTTTGGCAGGTAGATGATAATTAGTAAAAATTGTCGAGCCAAGCTTAGAATTGGGAACTATCACAACATTATTAGAAAGTTCTCTAATTGTTGTGTTGCGCCAAGAAATATCAATCACATATCCTTCATTACCATCATCTAATTTGACATAATCGCCATTTCTCACCTGCTTAGAAAGAATGAGATAAAAGCCAGAAAATAAATTAGCTAGGGTATCTTGTAATGCTAAACCAACGGCTAAACCCCCTACCCCTAAAGTTGTAATAATCGGAGTAATGGCAATTCCCATTGTTTGTAATAAAATTAATCCTCCTAACCCTAAAACAGCAGCTTTAGCGAGGTTAGATATAAGTGATGCAGTTGCCCTCTCTGCTGTTTTAGTATATAGATTCACAAAACCCGCAGAGAGTCTAGCTAAGACTAAGATAACTGAAGATAGGAAAACTATTGTAGTAACTTTTTGCAATAGAATAACAATATCTGTCTTGATCGGCGCACTCACAACAGCACCGGAAAAACCTGCAAGTACAAACCAAATAAAAGGCATACGTTGCAGAGACGTAAATATTATATTGCTGCCGGGAATTTGTTTATCGGTGGCAAATTTTTTCAGCTTCTTGAAAATAACTTTTTCACCAATTATTCCCGTCAACAAGCCAACTAAGATTAATGCTAAAGGTAAAATCCAGTCCATCATTATTAATTTGGAATTTCCAGCAAGGGGATGATTACTGCAAGATTTTACCTCATCGCTACACAATCAAAAACCTCCAGACGGATCGAATACTACAATTCCGGTGAAAATAAATAATATGGATCTACCAATTATTTATCACCCTGATTACGTTGCACCATTACCTAAAGGTCATCGCTTCCCGATGCCAAAGTTCCAAAAACTCTATGATTTATTATTAACTGAAGGCGTGGCACACATAGAACAATTTCATACCCCAACACCTCCGCACCCAGAGTTAATTGAGTTAGTTCATACCCCTGATTATGTCCAAGGATACTGTGAAGGTACATTAGATGCCAAAGCACAGCGTCGAATTGGTTTACCTTGGAGTCCAGCGTTAGCCAATCGTACCTGTGTAGCAGCAGGTGGGACAATACTCACCGCACAGTTAGCATTAAGTCAAGGTTTAGCTTGTAATACTGCGGGTGGAACGCATCATGCCTTTCCTAGTTATGGATCTGGTTTTTGTATTTTCAACGATTTAGCGATCGCCACTCGCGTTCTCCAAAAACAGGGACTCGTGCAAAAAATCCTCATTGTTGACTTGGATGTCCATCAAGGAGACGGTACGGCGTTTATCTTCCAAGATGATGACAGCGTATTTACTTTCTCCATGCACTGCGAAGTTAACTTTCCTGGTACTAAGCAACGAAGCGATTTAGATGTTCCCCTACCCGTGGGTATGGAAGACGACGCTTACCTACAAACTTTGGCTAAATACTTACCAGATTTGCTCTCAGATATTAAACCAGACTTGGTATTTTATGATGCTGGTGTTGATCCGCATATAGGCGATCGCTTAGGTAAATTAGCCTTAACTGATACTGGGCTTTTCCGTCGAGAAATGCAGGTGTTAAGCACCTGTGTTAGTTCTGGCTATCCTATCGCCTGCGTAATTGGTGGTGGTTACGCTGATGATATGAAATCTTTAGTTTGGCGACACTCCCTAGTGCATCGTGCCGCCAGTCAGGTATATCGTCAATATCAACTCTAATATTACTGCTTCCAAAAGCATAATGCCAGGTTCAAAACACATTTACGCGGCCATCATTCAGTATATAGAGAGAGCGATCGCCTGGATAACGCCAAGTGGGACGAATCTCTACGCGTAATGTGCCAAAATTTGGTTGAGAAACAACCGCTTGTAAGGGTGATCCTGTCTTATCCCAAAACACAAGGGAAAGATTGGGTTGTTTACCGTCTTCCTGAGCAAATTGTAATTTCTCTCCAGGTTGCAGAGGAATCGCCTTAGAACCTTGGATTTTTTCTAGTTCTACTAACTTAGAAGTATTATTAACTACTTCTAAGCGGATACGTTGACCGGGTGTAAACTGAAGGGGACTAGAACCACAATTAGAAGCACAAGTTCCGGCTAAACTGGTTTGAGTATGATCTATTGATGTTAATAACAGAGTAGCTGCGGCTAACACAATTGGCAATTTTTTAAACATAAGCTATCGGATAAATACTTATGCCACATAGTAGCCTACAGAGATATTATCCAGCCTCAGCAAATCCTGTGTAGTCGGGATTGGAGATTGGAGATTGGAGATTAGGGATTAGGTAATTTTGCAGTTTGAGACTTCAATTGATTATGATAGTTGCAATATATATCAAATTATCTGATCGAGTTTGGCAAGACTGGCAAACAGCAAAGAATTTTGCCAATCAAAAGGTTGATTCTTTGACTAATTCAGCACAAAAAATTGGGCAATCTTTACAAGAAACTGCTACAACAACGACTGATAAAACTATTGATGCAGTGACACAAACATTAAATCAAAGTTGGCAAAATGCTGAACAAGTTAAGAGTATGACCTCAACAGCTATTCAAACAGTTTTAACAAATCCCACATCAGGGATTAATTCTGCTTTTAATAATTGGTTGCTACAGCACCCAACATTGTGGCGGCTAGTACAAATATTAGATTGGGCAGCAAATCATCCGATTATTAGTTTAGTAGTATTACTATTTGCTCTAACTCTCATCTGGAGTATCATTAAAGCCGTGATGAGCTTGATTGAAAGAGCTAGTTGGTCAATTCTGCAAGTTCCTTTAAAATTAATTCAAGCTGTAACTAACTTTAGCTTTTTCTTTTTACTTCAAATTTTTAATTCATTCCTACAAAAATCAATAAATCATCAACCAGCAGAAACACAATCAGTTTTAAGTGACACCGTTCACAAAGGTAAACCGCAAAGGTTAGCAGAAATATCACTGAGATTAGAAGCTATTCAACAAGAGCAACAAGAGCTTTTACAAGAAGCCGCAACGTTAATTGCTACGAATGATATTGATATAAAAATACCAGAATTAACTCGTAATTCATAATTAATCTGACTTTGCACGAAATCTGTAAAACCTTTGCAAAGTCAGGGTTTTAGTAGAGAACGAGTTTAGATTAAGCGCAGATTTTACTACATAACATGAAAAATCAGATAATTTCATATATTTCAGATAAGCATAAAATTAGTAGCCGGGGTTCTGTATCACTATTATTTACGCTGTTATATTTAATTGCACAATAATCTCATCTTCATTGCTAGTAATAAATTGAGCAAATCGCTGTGCTAAGGGAGGTATGAAAACTAAAGGATTACTAAATCCAGAAAAAATATGAATACCTTCATATCCTGAAATAGCACCAATTAAAGGTAAATTATTACTACTAAATGCTACTAAACAATGATGCCAAGTTCCTGGTAAATTACCCAATATAGGTAAAACTTTAGTAATACTTTGCCTTAACCAATTTTCGCTTTCATCTGAATTTACATTAGCATAAGGGTCTGTCAGCACACGACTAATTTGACCTAGGCGCAAACTACAATCTTGAAACTGAATTGCACCTATATCTAATATTGGTGGGGCTGGTTGATTACCCATCTCTTCCCACAATTTATCATCTTTTGTAGATGCAGCTTCTAATTTAAATCTTTGTAAATTAGCTGGCATGACTAAAGTTTTTAGCTGTAAATCTACAGGTGGTGTTTCTATAATTTCTGCATGGGTAAAATACAGTTTGATCGGAATTCCTGCTGCTTTTAATAAATTACGGCTAAGTCCGCCAGCGCACACAACCACATTCCCACAGAAGTAATTTTCAGAAGTAGTTGTGACACTACCTGACCTTACTTGCAATACTTCGGTGATTTGCATTTCACCACCACCACGTAAAAAAGCCTGAATGTAAGCTTGCGCTGTTTTTTGGGGGTGGATATGTCCATGTTTGACAGTCAAAGCACCGGAAACAGCTTCCCGATTTAGCAATGGTTCTAATTCACAAGCGGCTTGAACACTGATTAAACGGGGTGGGGTTGCACAATTAGCATATAATGCAGCCATTGCTTGGGGGTCACTATCGGCAGCAATAGTCAGTAATAAGTCTAATTCCCGTAACTCAATATCAGCGTCTAACTCTTGAGCTAAATTTTGATAAATAGCGATCGCTTCTTGGCATAATTGGCGAGTGAGTGGTGTGCTTCCTGACCAATAAGCCAGTCCACCATAACTGTAACGGGTGGCATTTTGCGATATTTCATCTTTTTCTAATAGCAGTACACTCAAGCCTGTTTTGACTAATTCGTAGGCGAGTGTCGCACCCGTAATTCCACCGCCAACTACAATCCAGTCGTAGGTTTTCATTTAATTATGTTGTTTGTAAACTTAATGATAACGTTAGCGCAGCTTACCATAGGTATCGCCCACACTTTTCTCACGCTAATTCTTAATTTTTAATTAAAACTGATCAATTAGGCAGCTTGATTAACAGTTGGCTCTGGAAGTGTTTCATTTGTTGCTTCATCAGCCATAATAAAAATGCCGTACAAACAAATTTTCCATTTATAATGATCAAATTTCGGCAATCTATGGAAATAACAAAAGTATCCAGTGAGAGACAAATAAATATTTCTGAGGAATTACTAAAAGCTTCTGGCTGGGAAATTGGTCAAGAATTAATAGCAATTAGTATGGGTGATGGCATTCTTCTCAAACCCAAGAAGCCTTTTACAGAAACTACATTAAATGATGTTGCAGGCTGTTTAAAATATCAAGGCGCACCTAAATCTGTAGAAGATATGAATAATGCCATCCGTCAAGGTGTAGAGGAATCATGGCATGGTGGCAGTTGATACTAATATAATTGTGCGTCTATTGACCCAAGATGATGAATTACAGTACCGAAAGAGTCTAGAAATTTTTCAAAATCAAAATATTTTCATACCAGATACTGTAGTTCTAGAAACTGAGTGGGTACTAAGGTTTGCCTATAAGTTTAAACCTGTTGAAATATGTACAGCCTTAAGAAAGCTGTTTGGGTTGCCAAATGTTCACTTGAGTAATGCTAGCCTAGTTTTTCAAGCGTTACAATGGCATGAATTAGGCTTAGATTTTGCTGATGCCTTTCATCTAGCCCAAAGTCAAAATCATGCAGAATTTTACACTTTTGATGAGAAATTCGTGAAAAAAGCTAAGGGACTAACTAGCTGCGAAATCAAGCAGCCTTAGTTATGATTCACCAAAAAAGCCAACCTTAAAGTATATGAGTTAGGTGATCGCCCATACTTTCTTCACAAGTTAGGTAACAAGCAAGGTTAATTAGGCAGCTTGATTAACAGTTGGCTCTGGAAGTGTTTCATTTGTTGCTTCATAAGCCATAATTAAAGACTCTAAGGCTTCAATGCCATTCGTCACAGCCTCTTCATAAGTATCACCATGAGTCCGCCAACGCTGTCCAGGAAAATCAGGAAATCCAACCAAGAAGCAATTGTCTTGTTCTGACCATTGAATCAACATTTGATACTTAAATTTACTCATATTCCTGCTTCTCCTGCCCTTGTTTCTTCTCTACTTCTTTTATAGCTTGTTGTACATCCTTTTCCTGGTATAATTTAGCGTCTGCACCATCTTTACCTGACACGGTTAGTTTTCCAGCATATAAGGGATGTATCCAGTTAGAGTGGCTTCCTTTTCCTGGGAGTTCAGTAAAACCTACTTGACGTAGCCATTGTTTTAACTCTCTAATTTTCTTCGGCATTATTTTAGACAACGACTATCAACCACAGTAGATAAACTTCAATCTCAACCAAAAAAGCCAACCTTAAAGTATATGAATTAGGCGATCGCACACCCTTTCCCTGACATTGACATGATAAGCGCGATCAGCTACGCTCTTGCGTTAAGCCATTGCATTGCCAATTCTGAGGTTTAAGAATGGCAATCACACCCTGTTTGGTCACAAAAGGCACTCATTGAAAATTTTCATTAATCCATTCCCATCCGGCTTTTTCTGCTGCGTGGGTACTGTAATAGACTTTTCCTTGTCCAAAAACAGCACCATCCACAGTTAAAACTCGAAACTGCCAACAGTCTTCTGCATAGAAAACCAACAACGTCAAACCCTGGATACCAGCAAGCAGGTGAATTTTGACTTGGTTGTCTGTCATTAGCAAGCAGCCATAGATAATTACTGATTAGATCATCAATTATGGCAAAGCCAACAAATATTGGCGACTGTACCAGGAAAATTAATTCGTAACGACGCTCCCCCCCGATACGCTCTAAGCGCAGCTATGCCGCAGGCTTGATGTAATTCGTAATTTCCGGCAGGATATGAAGTATGCGGTAAATGTAGCGTCAATTGCAGAAAGCTGGTACTGTGAATTGTCAAGTTTACCACTGTGTACAAAAAGTAGCTGTTGAGTCTATGACAATCACGATCGCACTCAATACCGATTCTGTTAATAACCTGGATTTATCACCTGTCGATACGGTAATGAATCAACTGCTACAAGAAGGAGCAACCCAAGATAAAACACAAAGTGTCTACGCTAACTATGAACAGCAGTTGCAGTTTGATATTGACTATCCCTTAGAACCTGGCGATCCTCGTGAACTGTCAGAAATTCCAGAATTACGCCTGTGGTTTGTACGCTTAGATGCAAAATATCCCTGGTTGCCATTTTTATTAGATTGGAAAGCCGGAGAAATGGCTCGTTATACCGCTATGCTTGTACCGCATCAATTTAGTGCAAAAGAAGGTATTCAGTATAATCCCGAAGCTTTAGAAATCTTTTTGATGCACAAAGTTTTTCTTTTGAGTGACTGGTTAAAACAGCAAGATATTCCCTGGCAAGCGAGGATTAAATCTATGGCGCAAATGCTAGGTTACGAATTAGATGATGCCTTTTTTGCACTATTTTGAGGGACTGGGGGTTGGGGATAGGTGACAGGTGACAGGTGATAGGTGACAGGGGAAAAGAAAGCAGAGGGAGCAGGGGGAGCAGGGGGAGCAGGGGGAGAAAAATACAATGCCTACCTACTCACTACTCACTACTCACTACTC
>NZ_CAWUDL010000062.1:0-39580 GCF_963920945.1 Anabaena sp. CCY 9402-a | reverse complement strand
CACTGCGTTGGACGGGTTTCCCGGCTTGTAGCAAGTGGCGTTCCTAGGTTGGGAACCCCGCCTACAGAACTTTCCGCAAAATCTAAAATTGGTTGACTATTGACTATGGACTATTGACTAATGACTAGCAACTTAGAAGCTCAACTTTTAGCACTGAGGCAGGAAGGAGAACAAGCGATCGCCGCTGCCAATACCCTAGAAATTTTAGAAGAACTCAGAGTGAGTTATCTGGGTAAAAAAGGGCAACTAGGGGCGATGTTGCGGAGTATGGGGCAAATGAGTGCGGAAGAAAGACCAAAAATTGGGGCGATCGCCAATACAGTCAAGGAAGCCTTACAAGCCAGTTTAGACCAGCAACGAGCCGCCTTAGAAACTGCCCAAATTCAGGCACAGCTAGAGGCGGAAACTCTTGATGTCACCATGCCGGGTATTTACCGTCCCCAAGGTCGTATTCATCCCCTTAACGGCATTATTGACCGAGCTTTGGATATCTTTGTTGGTATGGGCTACACGGTGGCACAAGGGTCGGAGATGGAAACAGATTACTACAATTTTGAGGCTCTGAACACGCCACCTGACCACCCCGCCCGTGATATGCAGGATACTTTCTACCTGCCAGATGGTAATCTTTTACGTACTCATACCTCATCAGTACAAATTCGTTACATGGAAAAGGAAGAACCACCCATCCGGGTTGTTGCTCCAGGGCGAGTTTATCGGCGAGATAATGTTGATGCTACTCACTCAGCAGTTTTTCATCAAATTGAACTGTTAGCTATTGATGAGGGGCTGGCTTTTAGCGACCTCAAAGGCACGATCAAAGTATTTTTACAAGCAATGTTTGGCGATTTACCCATTCGCTTCCGTGCCAGTTATTTCCCCTTCACTGAACCATCGGCTGAGGTAGATTTACAGTGGAATGGTCGCTGGTTGGAAGTCATGGGTTGCGGTATGGTCGATCCAAATGTAATGAAATCTGTAGGTTATGATCCAGAAATTTACACCGGATTTGCGGCTGGTTTTGGTGTAGAACGCTTTGCAATGGTGTTACACCAAATCGATGATATTCGCCGCTTGTATGCCAGTGATTTGCGGTTTTTACGGCAGTTTTAAAACATACAAATTCCAGAGTTATGAGTTAGAAATTAAACTAAATTTTTAACTCATAACTCCTATTTATAATTTTAAAAAATCAATAAAATGTATCGAATTTTGATATTTGGTAATTCCGGTTCGGGGAAAAGCACTCTATCACATAAACTTGGACAAAGTTTGGCTATTCCAGTTCTCGATCTTGATACTATTGCATGGGAACACAATCAAATTGCTGTACGCCGTTCTCACGAAGATACAGCTAATGATTTACGACAATTTATCAAAAATAATACTGAGTGGGTAATTGAAGGTTGCTATAGTACGCTCATCGAAATTGCTATAGAATTCGCCACGGAAATCTATTTTCTCAATCCCGGTATTGATAGATGCCTCGAAAACAACCGTAATCGCCCTTGGGAGTCTCATAAATTCCAATCACCAGAGGAACAGGCTCAAAGTTTTGAGTTTCTCCAAAATTGGATTCAACAATATGAATCTCGTGACGATGAATTTGGTTATTCATCTCATTGGGCATTATTTGAGGAGTTTAAAGGTAAAAAGCATGAAATTACCTGATTGCTGCATCCACTATGTAAGTAGTCTTTTTTAAAGACATCCGGCAGGAAATAACGCCTGTAGAGATGCCGCACTGCAACGTCTCTACCCACTGAACATTCAGAGAAATGATGCAAGGACGGATATTCCTCCATCTACTAACTTTGACTAAAGACCACAATTAGCCGTTGTCATCGATAAAATAGAATTTAAAATAGCTACAAGTAAGCTGCATGACTATTCCTATCGTCATTGAACAATCGGGTCGCGGTGAACGCGCTTTTGATATATACTCACGTCTGTTGCGTGAGCGGATTATTTTTTTGGGTGAACAAGTTGATAGCCATTTAGCTAACTTAATAGTTGCCCAATTGCTATTTTTGGATGCTGAAGACCCAGAAAAAGACATTTATTTGTATATAAATTCTCCTGGTGGTTCTGTAACTGCTGGTATGGGAATTTTTGATACAATGAAACACATTCGCCCTGATGTCTGTACTATTTGTACTGGACTAGCGGCAAGTATGGGTGCTTTTCTCCTTAGTGCTGGTGCTAAAGGCAAGCGGATGAGTTTACCCCATTCGCGGATTATGATTCACCAACCACTAGGCGGCGCACAAGGTCAAGCAACTGATATTGAAATTCAGGCGCGGGAAATTTTGTATCACAAGAAACGGCTGAATGATTTTTTAGCTGAACACACAGGTCAGCCCATTGAGCGCATTGCCGAAGATACTGAACGTGATTTCTTCATGTCACCAGAGGAAGCCAAGGAATATGGCTTAATTGACCAAGTGATTGACCGTCACGCTACTGGTATCCGTCCTCCAGTAGCGGTTGTGGGTTAACTAGTAAATGTAGGTTGGGGAGTCAGGAAACCCAACACCCTAATCCATGTTGGGTTGCGCTGCACTTAACCCAACCTACATCTAAGTAATGATTGAATTAAAACCCGGCAATGGGGTCAGGTTGTGATTCTAGGTATTTGAGGAAACTGTGTAACTCTTCTTCTGTCAGTAAAGTGCGTCCTCGCTTACCGTAGGTTTTAATTAAGTATTCTCTTCCTTGTTCTGGTGTCCATCCTAGACGCTGCAACTCGACATCAGTTTTAGCTATGACATCAGATAAATCAACAGGTTCAGCTTTTTTCTTTTTCTTCCCCGTTCCCAATATAGGAGCTACATTTTCTGGGGGATTGTAACTACGTGGTGTAAACGGGGTGACATTACTCGCAGGCATATCAGTCAAGGCAGTATTGTCTGAGTGTTTAGCAGACATCAATGGTAAGTCTTCTACTGCTACATTGACTTCTGGTTCTGGATAGCTGAAATCTGGGCTGTGGATGCTATCACTGGGAATAAATGTGTCAATTTGAGATTGACTGTCATCGCTAGTTGATGACCACTGATTACTGTCAAAGTTAGTGTCTGGAAGAGAGGCAGTATTAACAGGATTAAACTGTACTGGTGATATTGCTTCTGGGGCAACTTGTACTGATTGTACTGGTGATATTGCTTCTGGGGCAACTTGTACTGATGTCTGAGCCGTATCGGTAATTCCCAATACCATCAATGCCCTAGTTCTGGCTTTGTCTTCAGCTACTTCTACGCTTTCGGCTGATGCCATACCAGTAGCACGGATTACACCTTCTATTTGAACGCTTGCCCGGACAATATATTTTCCCTGAAAAATTTGTACTAGTTCAGAAACTAAACTGCCGTTGGGATACAAGCTCTGGAATTGAGCCAACATAATACTGCCACCAAATCTATGTCTATGAAATTATGTGGTTGATACTACCAATTTACCCCAGCCACTGTTTGCTCAGTATAGATTTTTTATCTTACCCAAGTTGTCAAAAAAATTGTGTCAGATGAGAAACCTGAGTGAGTGTGACTAAGCTTGTCTAAAGTGGTTTAATAAATGTATTTTAACTTTACATCCACTCAGTTTTCTGTGGGTAAACAATATATGAATATAATTAGTCCACTATATCTTGGTGTTGCTAATTTTTTTATTTCACTCGTACAGAAGCATGGGTGTAGATGCTAAATCTGCTCTCAGAAAAGATTTGCCTAGGACGTATAGGTAACAAGTTGGCGAACTGGAGACGATCGCAAAACTGTTTTTACATGACTGTAACATTTGCGATCGCCTTTGATAATCACTGTTAACTCATTCTGAGTAGCTTGACTATTAATGCTATACTGATTACCCAATTCATGATCCAAAACTATTTTCTGGAAGTGCGCTCTAAATCTACAATAATGGAGATAAGGTTCGCCCTCACTGCTTGTTAGGCTGCTACCTGTTTGTTACTGATTCTACATACTGACAAATTGGGTAATTCGGCAGTTGCTCCTAGTAAAAAATCAGAGTCTTATGGCGTAAAAGTACCTTCAAGCTAGACCATCAAACACCTGTAGTTTCCCCTATGTGACGCTTTTTTTGGGTGATGTGGAAAGTCATTCCCACCCAGGACTCAAAACCAGTCGTGTAATTAACACTAACGGGAAAACTCTCAATCAGCCTTACTTTAATGAGTTTGGTTAGGTGAAGGTACTGAAGCGTAAACTAACTCTGAAATTGTCATGCAGTGAGAAGTCCGTCAGAGTGTACTCCTCCGGAAAAGCAAGCTACGCGGATCATCTTGTAAAATAGCATCTTCCCGCCTGGGTGGATGAGCCTTTATGAGAACGTCGGGAACTCGGCCTCAGGGCAATTCGTTTCCAGCTAATATACTGTAGTCCGTGAGGGCATACGGCAAAGAACCAGATTAAACCAACATGATGTTTTGACCAAAGGTCGGTTCACTGCATGGAATTTTCAATCGCTACACTCCTTGCCAATTTCACCGATGATAAATTGGTAGCTCGCAAAGTTTTGGAAAAGAAACTAGGTTGCGAGGATGAAGACAGTTTAGAAAAACTCCACATTGCCTTGGAGGTGTTGGAAAAAATCGGGCTTTTGGCGAAAGAACGGGGTAAATATCGCCGCATTACAGAAGAAGGTCTGATTGAAGCCAAATTGCGTTGTTCTAGTAAAGGCTTTTGCTTTGCTATTCAAGATGTGGAAGGCGCGGAGGATATTTATATCCGCGAAAGCCATTTGAGTAATGCTTGGAATGGCGATCGCGTTTTAGTTAGAGTTCTCAAAGAAGGTAGTCGTCGCCGTTCTCCTGAAGGAGAAGTAAAGTTAATTTTAGAACGCTCTAATCACACTTTGCTAGCACGGATTAAACAAGTAGAAAACGGTTTTCGGGCTGTTCCCTTAGATGACCGACTCCTCTTTGAACTCAAAATCCTCACTAACGGGATGAAATTAGAGGAAGCCCTCGACCACCTAGCCCATGTGGAAGTGCTGCGTTATCCCTTAGCTCAGTATCCCCCCCTTGGTCGAGTAGTTCAAATTCTCGGTAGTGATGCTGAAGCCGCAGCTGATATAGATTTAGTTACCTGTAAACACGATTTATCTCGGACTTTCTCCGAGTCAATTTTAGATGCATCTGCCAAGTTATCTAAAAGGCTGTTGAAAGCTGACCTGAAAAACAAACTCGATTTACGTAATTTATTTACTATTGCGATTACTGAAGTCAATAGTGACACGAAGGTAATAGAAAACGCCCTGAGTTTAGAAAAAACTATTGCTGGTAATTGGCAATTAGGCTTTCACATCGCCGATGTTTCTCACTATGTCCAACCTGACGAACCTTTAGATAGGGAAGCCCTCAAACGCGGTAGGTCGGTGTATTTGGGAGACTTAGTGTTGCCCATGTTACCAGAAACCGTAGCCGATCGCTGTTCATTAGTTCCCAAAAGCGATCGCTTGGCTATCTCGTTTTTAATGACCATTTCTCCCCAATCAGGAGCAGTGTTGGAATGGGAAATCCAACCGAGTGTCATTCATGTAGATACAGCCATTACCAAACAACAAGCAGAAAACATTCTCCAAGGTAAAGCGAAAAAAGAATCCCCACAGGCCATAGAACTAATCCAAAATCTCATCAGTATCGGCACAGGGATCAAACAAGTGCGTCTGGCTCGTGGTAGCTTGCAGTTAAATTTACCCGCCAACCAAAACCCCTATTGTGATGAAGGAAGTCTGGGGGCTGTGATTGTTAATGATTCCCCAGTGCGATCGCTACTCACAGAATTAGTGCTATTAGTTAATGAACTAATGGCTACCCACCTCAACGCCCTAGGTGTTCCCGCTATCTGGCGTTTACAAGGTACACCCGACCCGGAAGACGTACAGGAAATGCTGAAGTTAGCGATTAACTTAGGTGTGGAATTATCCCTAGAACCAGAGGTAGATATTGAACCCCTAGATTATCAACACCTGACTAGAGCTTTTGCTGACTCCCCCTCTGAGCAAGTGTTGACTTATTTGTTGCAAGATACCCTCAAACCAGCAGTTTACAGCACCACTAAAGGGAGTCACTTTGGTCTGGCACTAGCACAATACACTCACTGCACCTCCCCCTTACGGCGTTATCCAGACTTACTGATGCAGAGAGTGTACTATCAGCTACTAGAACACGGGCGCGATCGCCGCAATACCCGTGTGAAAGAACGGGTAAACCTGCGCCACTCCTACAGTCATGGGGAAATTAACTGGAACGTCCTCCCCCCAGAATTGCAGCAAGAACTGCAAAGTGACTTGACGCGGGTGATTATCCAAATCAACGATAGGGAAAAAGAAGTCCAAGAAGCTGAAGCCGATTTAGCCGGACTGCAAAAAGCCCAACTCATGAAACAGCGCATTGGGCAAGTATTTCAAGGCGTGATTACCGGCGTACAATCCTATGGTTTCTTTGTAGAAATTGAAGTCCCAGCCGTGGATTTTGAAGTCAAGGGTAATCCTGGTGTGCCTTTACGGGTAGAAGGACTGGTACACGTTAGTTCCCTCAAAGATGACTGGTATGAATATCGCGCTAGACAACAGGCACTATTTGGCAGGAAAAATCGTGCTTCCTATAGATTAGGCGATCGCGTCTCCGTCCAAGTGAAAAGCGTCGATTACTATCGCCAACAAATAGATTTAGTCACCGTTGGTAGCGATGGCTTAGTTAAAGGCTTAGGTGTTGGTAATGTAAATGGTGATATGCCGGATATCTACCTACGTAACGATCTTGAGTCAGATGATTTAGACCCTTATGCTGAGGAAGAGTAAATTTTTGTTAAGCACCGGTGACATATCATAGCAAACCCCTAATTATCGGCGTATCAGGAGCATCTGGCCTGATTTACGCCGTTCGCGCCCTTAAATATCTGCTGGCAGCAGACTATGAAGTTGAATTAGTCGCCTCTAAATCAAGTTACATGGTTTGGCAAGCCGAACAGGATACTCGGATGCCAGCAGACCCAAATCAGCAAGAGCAATTCTGGCGCGAACAAGCTGGAGTTGCTCTTGGAGGTAAGCTACGCTGTCACCCTTGGAGTAATGTCGGAGCAAATATCGCCAGTGGTTCTTTTCGCACCTTGGGGATGATTGTCATTCCTTGCAGTATGAGTACCGTCGCCAAGTTAGCTGGCGGTTTGAGTACCGACTTGCTAGAACGAGCCGCCGATGTTCAAATTAAAGAGGGACGCAAGTTAATTGTTGTCCCTCGTGAAACTCCCTTTAGCCTAATTCACCTGCGAAATTTAACAACTTTAGCAGAGGCTGGAGTCCGCATTGTCCCTGCTATTCCAGCTTGGTATCACAACCCTCAAACCGTCGAGGACTTAATTGATTTTGTAGTTGCTCGTGTTTTAGATCAACTAGATATTGATTGCATACCTATTCAACGTTGGGAAGGCAACAAATAAGTTAAAAGTAAAAGAGTGCTGAGTAGTAAGTAATGAGTAATGAGTAATGAGTAGTGAGTGGGTGGGCATTGTATTTTTCTCCCCCTGCTTCCCCTGCTTCCCCTGCTTTCTTTTCCCCAGTCCCCAGTCCCTTTGTTTATGGCTGTAATTCGTTTAATTCTGTTAATAGCAATCATGGGCGGACTAACACTATTGTTAGTTCAAAATTGGTCGCCTGTGCTATCGCTAGTCTTTTTAGGTATGCGAAGCCAGCCATTACCCTTGGCAATGTGGATTTTGTTTAGCACGGCTGCTGGTGCTGGTACATCTTTATTAATTACTAGTTTGTATAAATTATCTAATTATTTCGAGCCACGCCAAATTCCTTCCTCATCAAATACAACTTCTAGGCGTAGCAAAGCTAAGAGTCGAGAAGAATTTACATCTGCACCATACACTCCACCACCAAAAAGCCAAGCAGAGCCAGCCAGGAAAGAGACATTTGACGACGAATTTGATGATTGGGAAAAGAACAGTGCAGATGATGACTGGAATTTTGATCAACAGTCACCCCCAGCACCTAAGTCTAGTTCTGAAAGTGAGCCAGTTCGAGACTCTACTAATTACGAACGCCCACAACCAAGCAAAACGGGTTCTCAATCTGGTTCTACCTATTCCTATAGTTACCGTGAGCCAAAAAATACCGCCGCAGGTAAGTCTGAATCAGTTTACGATGCTGATTACCGAGTCATCATTCCGCCTTATCAACCACCAAATCAACCACCAACTAACAATGCCGACAATGAGGAGGATGAGGACTGGAGTTTCTTTGAAGATGATGATTCTGAAGATGATAAACCTCGTAGGTAGATGAGGAGAATCTCCGTAGATTTAGCCCGGAGAGTGTCAAACCCTACTCTCTACTCCCCATTGTCTCCTCTCTTTTCTACACTGTTCACGGGATTCTTGCTTGACATTGCCGTTCATGGCTGCTTCTTGTAAAGTCATGAAGGCGTTTAAATCTTCTAAATCATACTGAGTAGTTAATAAATAACGTAATTGATTTTCTGCTTCAACCGTCAGATAGCCAGTTACTAAAGCCTGTTGCACAACGTCACGAATTCGAGTCATGGTTGATGCCTCATTACACACCACATTAATAGATTTGGGCTAATGATCGGGAAATATGCAGTCTTCTTTAAGCCCCAACCGGTGAATTGATCAAGCCGGTTAATAATTATGCAAAATTAGTCATTTTTTACACTTCGATTTGCTGTCATTATTAGAGTTAACTATTCTCTTATCGTGCCTTATATGACTCAGTAATATGCACCAGTGAAACATTCAATGAAAAGATAGAGTAATCATAGTCAAGATTGACGAAACTGTTTCACTTAAAGTTTCAGACAAGCTATATAAATTTTCCATTAAGCCTAACCATATCTAATTAATCACTAGATAGTCACCTAACAAAAGTTAGGAAATTCGTTATAAATTTATCTGTGATTTATTCTGACTTTATAGAAGAATCGCTAATATATTGCCAAGGTTACATTAAATACATATAAACCAGTAATGACAATATTTAATTCCAATCAAATAGAGGAATTTCTAGAGGCAACAAATAATTGGGAGTTAGAAAAATTATACATAGATTTAGCATCCAATAAAGGTAAGGCTCTTACTCCCGTAGAAAAGAAATTCCTTAGAGGATTATTATGTGGATGTAGCCCCGCAGAAATTGCTAGTGTAGTTTATCAAAGTCGGAGTAGTAGTACAGTCAGAGTTTATTTGTCTAACGGGCTGTATAAATATATAGAAGAAATGTTGAGTACGCAAGCTGGATACTCAATCAAAGTCAAGAATTGGAGTCGTGTCACTTATTTGTTAGAAAAAGCAGGATACAAAAAAGATAGGTTGTTATTACAACCAGTTGACAGCAATAAAAAAAGTCAAAAAGAACTAGAAACTAACTTAGTTAAAATTAAATCAACACCTCTCATTAATTGGGGTGCAGCGATTGATGTTAGTAATTTTCAGGGGCGAACTACAGAACTAACAAAAATTAAACAGTGGATTTTACAAGACCATTGTCGGCTAGTGCTAATCTTGGGCATGGCTGGAATAGGGAAAACAGCTTTTTCTGTTAAACTAGCCCAAGAGATGCAACAAGACTTCGAGTATATTATCTGGCGATCGCTACGTCTCGCACCTACCCTAGAGCAGATATTAGATGAACTTATTACTGCTTTATCCCCGAAGCTAGAGCTTAAAATTGCCGATACAGTAGAACATAAACTTTCGCAACTAATAGATTGTTTGCGTTCTGCTCGCTGTTTAATTGTGTTGGATAATTTTGACTCAGTTTTAGCTAGTCAAAATAAATACACACAAACCAGTAATTCTAGTCAAGACAATTCGGCAATTACTTCTCTTTTATCGCCAATTAAATACCATCCAGGACATGAGATTTATCAAGAATTAATTCGCCGGATAGGAGAATCGCAACATCAAAGCTGTTTCGTCTTGACTAGTCGAGAGAAAACACCAGAAATTGCAGCTTTAGAAGGTGAAAAATTACCTGTTCGCTCCTGGAAAATCATGGGGCTAGGGAAACAAGAAAGCCTCTCAATTCTCCAAGGTAAAGGTTTGAGTGAACTTTCGGAGAAAGAATCACAAATATTGCTTGATTGGTATGGAGGTAATCCCTTATTCTTACAACTAGTAGCCACCGCTACTCAAGAATTATTTGGTGGCAACATTGCAGAATTTCTGAACCAGGGTACTGTTGTATTCGGAGATATGCGCTTAATTTTAGATCAACAATTTAATCGCCTATCGCCGATAGAAAAAAATGTGCTGTATTGGCTAGCTATTAATCAAGATTTTGTTTCAGTAAGTCAGTTACAAGAAAATATCATACCAGGATTATCGCCACGACTATCACAAAGATTAATCCTGGAAGCAGTAGATTTATTACAAAAGCGTTCTCTAATTGAACAGCAAGCAGGGAAATTTGCTCAAACTCCCATATTAATTGAGTATACAATTGAGCGACTAATAGAGGAAAATTTTAAATTAAGTGCCAAACAAGAAGACTGCTTATTAATGCAGACCATGTTGACAGCACGCCGCCAAAACCATACACGAGAAAGTCGTCTAAAAACGGAGCTTTAAAGTAGCGTGAGTAGTTTGTTACAAGGGGTCAATCTATACCTAATCGGGATGATGGGGGCTGGTAAAACCACGGTAGGTCAATTACTTGCCAAGCAATTAGGTTATGGATTTATTGATACTGATAGTGTAATTGCCCAGTCTGCAAAAAAATCTATTAACCAACTATTTGCCGAGGAAGGAGAAGCAGCATTTCGTCAGTTAGAAAGTGATGTGTTAGGACAAGTATGTGCCTATACCAAGCTGACTATTGCTACAGGAGGGGGTATTGTTTTAAAGCGAGAAAACTGGGGTTATTTACATCACGGTTTAATTGTGTGGCTAGATGTGCCAGTAGAATTACTTTATACCCGTTTAGCTGAAGATACCACAAGACCACTACTGCAAGATGCTGATCCCCAAGGGAAACTGCGATCGCTCCTCGAACAACGTACACCACTGTACGCCCAAGCTGATCTGCGAATTTCTGTAATGGAAGGAGAAACACCAGAACAAATTGCTGACAAAATAATGGCGGCAATTCCTAGTGTGTTAAAAAAGTCAACAGTGAATGGTCATTAGTCATTGAGCATGAGTTACTCTCTACCTTGTCTACTCTGTCACCTGTCACCTGTCACCTGTCACCTATCACCTGTCACCTGTCACCTGTCCCCTGTCACCTATCACCTGTCCCCAAAGATATGTAATAAGAGATTGTGACTGGGTAAAAATTCTTTTACACTGACTTGCATAAATATGTAAGTCTCAACTCCTGTTCACAATGGTTAACGATACTGAGTACATCAGGCAAACTGAAGCTACGCGGGTGCGTGTTCTCAGCGAAGCACTACCTTATATTCAACAATTCGCCGGACGCACCGTTGTTGTTAAATATGGTGGTGCTGCCATGAAAGATAGCACCCTAAAAAGCCAAGTTATCCGCGATATTGTCTTTTTGTCTTGCGTCGGCTTGCGGCCAATCTTAGTCCACGGTGGCGGCCCAGAAATTAACAGTTGGTTAGATAAACTGGGCATCGAACCACAATTTAAAAACGGTCTACGTGTCACAGATGCCGCCACAATGGATGTTGTGGAAATGGTGCTAGTAGGTCGAGTTAATAAAGAAATTGTTGAGTTAATTAACCAAGCTGGCGGTTTGGCTGTGGGGTTGTGTGGTAAAGATGGTAACTTGATTACTGCCCGTCCCCAAGGTCAAGAAGGTATTGGCTTCGTGGGGGAAGTCAGTAACGTTAATATCAAAATTTTAGAAACTCTTTCTAGTAATGGCTATATTCCCGTAGTTTCCAGCGTTGCGGCTGATGAGTCAGGACAAGCTTATAACATTAACGCCGATACCATCGCCGGAGAAATCGCTGCCGCGTTGGGGGCAGAAAAGTTGATTTTACTGACTGACACCAGAGGGATTTTAAAAGATTATAAAGATCCCTCAACCTTAATTCCGAAAGTAGATATTCGGGAAGCGCGGGAATTGATTGTGAGTGGTGCAGTCAGTGGCGGGATGATCCCCAAAGTTAATTGTTGCGTGCGATCGCTTGCCCAAGGGGTACGTGCAGCACACATCATCGACGGACGCATTCCCCACGCCCTACTACTGGAAATCTTCACCGATGTTGGTATTGGGACGATGA
This sequence comes from Anabaena sp. CCY 9402-a, assembly GCF_963920945.1. NCBI lineage: Bacteria > Bacillati > Cyanobacteriota > Cyanophyceae > Nostocales > Nostocaceae > Anabaena > Anabaena sp. CCY 9402-a. The sequence continues at coordinate 27,339 of NZ_CAWUDL010000062.1, read as the reverse complement.
TTTTAGGTTCTCAGTTTAGTTGATGGGGTGTAGTGGTGTAAGGGAGACTTAAATCAGTGAACAGTTATCAAGTAAAGCTTGGCAAAATAAAAAGAGTGCTGATTGGTTGGTAAACAGTGGTGAATACAGAAACTTTAGAACTAGCGAGAACTAAATATCAAGCAGGTAAAATTGCCTTTGAAAATGGCAAATATCGAGAATCTGTGGAGAATCTGGAAAAAGCAAAGGATTTATTGGAACGGAACTCTCGTTTGGGGGGTGAAGTAGGTATTTGGTTAGTCACAGCCTATGAAGCAGCCGGAAGAACAGAAGATGCGATCGCGCTTTGCCAAGAACTCCGTCGTCATCCCTACTCAGAAACTCGTGATCAAGCACGCCAGTTAGTATATATCCTGCAAGCACCAAAGCTGAAAAGACCCAGTAATTGGATGACCGAGATTCCCGATTTAGGCGCACTATCTGATAATGAATCCAAAATCCTTATACCTCCCAAGCCTCGCCAATCTTCTCAACGCAAAGCACCAGCCGAAAGAGAATTAGTTGATCTCAGTCAGGTCAATACAAAAGATAATCGCTTTATCTGGGTAGCATTAATTGCCATTGGGTTGACTATTTCTTACTTGGTTTGGCAAGGATTTTAGGACTTAGCAGAACAGAGGCTAGTTCCGCCGTGAAGTCAAAAGTCAAAAGAATTGTATTCCTGTCTCTGTGCCTCTGTGCCTCTGTGGTTAAATTAAGATATTTTTAACCACAGAGACACAGAGACACGGAGAAATATAGCCTCTATGTTCACGCTAGGTGAATTTATTTAACTTTTTAGAGGAGTGGATTTAATGAATTATTCTATTTTGAGAACCAGTTTAACAGTGTTAAGTAGACCATTTAAATTAGTGGGTCGCAAGATTCTGCCTTTGGTATTTTTGATATCACTGCTATTGTCTGGTTGTGTTCAGTACGATGTGGGAGTGAATTTTAATAACTCTAATAGTGGAGAACTGGTACAGCATATTAGGTTAGAAGAAAGACTGACTAGTTTTAGTGGTGATTATGTTTATGAATGGTTAAACAGTATAGAAAAACGCGCTCGCAAGCTAGAAGGTAAAGCCAGACGCATTTCTAGAGAAGAAGTAGTGGTGACAATTCCTTTTAGTAATGGTCGAGAATTGCAAACCAAATTTAATGATTTTTTTAATTCTCATAACCAGGAAAAAACAGACGCTGACACAACAGAGGGTAATTCAGAACTACCAAAAATTGAGTCTAATTTACTTTTATTCCAGAATAATTTTTTATTAGTAGTACGGAATAAATTAATTTATGATTTAGACTTGCGATCGCTAGCTTTAATTGCTAGTAAAGGTAACGTCTTAGCCGATGCTGGTTCTATTCTCAATTTAGAATTTGCCTTAAACACTCCTTGGGGTGCTAAAAGTGTTCCAGTCGCTGAAAATGCTGTCGAACCAGAGAAAAAAGGCAAGCAATTAGTATGGCAACTCCAACCCGGTGAACTGAACCACATAGAAGTAGTATTCTGGCTACCTAGTCCTTTAGGAATTGGTGCGTTACTAATTATCTTATTTATCTGGGGAGGCATATATCTGAGATATACCTTTATGCCCGATCCCAAATTACAGTTTGCACCTAAAGCAGAATAGTAATGAGTGCTGAGTGCTGAGTGCTGAGTGCTGAGTAATCAGTAATGAGTAAGTAATGAGTAATGAGCGATTAGATTATCTTGACGATATGGCCATTAAGACAGATAAAATCAACCTCCGTAGGTTCGCTGACTCCCTACTCACCACTAATTACTCTCTACTCTCCACTCATTACTCCCTACTCATTACTCCCTACTCAGCACTCAGCACTCAGCACTCAGCACTCAGCACTCTCTCATGGTGATAAACGCTCAATTTTCCAAGTGCCTGTCTCTAAAGGAGTATAAAGCAAGCGATCGTGCAAACGACTAGAGCGTCCTTGCCAAAACTCAATTTCTGTAGGAATTAACCGAAAACCTCCCCAATGGGGGGGACGGGGGACTTCCTGGTTTTCATATTTACTCTGAAATTCCTGCATCCGTTGTTCTAAAACTTCTCGGTTGGGGATGACTTCACTTTGATTAGAAGCCCATGCACCCAAACGGCTTTTACCAGGACGACTTTCAAAATAATAGTCTGATTCAGTTTCCGAAACTTTCTCTACACTTCCTAAAATTCTGACTTGACGTTCTAATTCTGCCCACCAGAAAACCAAAGCTGCTTGGGGATTTGCTACTAGTTCTTGTCCTTTACGACTGTTATAGTTGGTGAAGAAAACAAAACCCCTCTCATCAAAATCTTTTAACAGTACCATTCTCGCTGATGGCTTCCCATCTGGCGTAGTGGTGGCTAGAGTCATCGCATTGGGTTCTGGAAGTTGGGCGGCTAGTGCCTGCTCAAACCACTTTTTAAAGTGTACGAAAGGGCTGGGATCAACTTCTGTTTCACTCAAACCTTCCAATGTATAGTCTTTGCGAAGGTCGGCTATGGTTTTATCCATCTTAATTTACTTCCTTATTATTTAAAAAGGCTGGGGACAGGTGACAGGTGACTAATATCTATTGACTATAGGAGTAGTAAAATCGATTGCGTCAGATGCGCCGTTCGGCATACCTTCAAAGTCTATTATTCTATGGTCTGAGTGGCCCTATTGTCGCTCTGAATGTTTGGCTGTTATCTGTACTCTTCGGCTACTTTCAGCACCCTATTACTATCTTGAGCTTTGCGGCGATTTTAGCCTTCTTGCTGAATTATCCAGTGAAATTCTTTGAACAGGCTAGAATTACTCGTACCCAAGCTGTAATCATTGTTTTACTCTTCACCTTGACTCTTTTCGGAATTTTGGGTGTCACTCTAGTACCAATAGTCATTGACCAAACAATTCAATTATTAAATAAGATTCCTGATTGGTTAACTGCGAGTCAAGCTAATTTAGTGCAATTGGAGGCGTTTGCTAAACAGCGACAGTTACGTATTGATTTGAGGGTGCTGAGTAATCAAATCAACGCCAGCATTCAGAACGTTGTACAGCAGTTGGCTTCCGGTGCGGTGGGGGTGGCGGGAACGTTACTTTCAGGATTGCTGAATTTTGTCTTGGTAGTTGTACTAGCATTTTATATGCTGTTGTATGGCGATCGCGTCTGGTATGGTTTAATCAATCTTCTACCCTCTAAATTCAGAATCCCCTTCGCTAAGTCTTTGCATCTCAATTTCCAAAACTTCTTTCTCAGTCAGATATTACTAGGACTATTCATGGTTGTAGTCCTCACCCCAATATTTTTGATTCTCAAAGTACCCTTTGCCTTATTATTTGCCATCCTTATTGGTATCTCTGAACTTATTCCTTTTATTGGGGCTGCTTTAGGTATTGGGACAGTAACTCTTTTGGTGCTGCTACAAAATTGGTGGTTAGCTGTCCAAGTTGCCCTAGCAGCAATTATCATGCAGCAGATTAAAGATAATCTCTTAGCACCCAAGTTACTCGGCAACTTTATTGGACTAAATCCTATTTGGATTTTTGTAGCTATTTTGATGGGATATGAAATAGCAGGTTTATTGGGAACATTAGTGGCTGTTCCCATTGCCGGCACTATCAAAGGTACTTTTGATGCTATGAAGGCTAGCAAGCAAGGGGATTTTATGTCAACAGTCACTATTCCCCATGAACCAGAAAATTCAAGTTTCTAGTAAAGACTTTAGGCATAAAAAATACAATATAAGGTCTTTATCAGCTAAGGGAACACCAAAAAATAAATTATCTGCAATTAATGGTTGGGTAGGGTGCGTCAGTATGAATAATTTCTGAGTATAGTTAGGTTCTATCGCACTGACGCACCCTACAGTTTAGATATTTTTTTATCTGGAAGTCCCTAACTAAAAATTATTTGTTGTTCCTGATTCTATCTCTATTTTAGTATTTTTTTTACGCACAAAACCAAGAGTTACTTGTTTCATAATCCAGTACAAAACCAAGAGTACCAAAAAAGTGATAGCAATAATAATCAACGGCTGTTTTCCTAAAAGCTCCTCGACACCTCTAGTTAATAAAGCATCTGGCTGAGTAATAAAATCCCAACTATTAAAACGTAAGAAACGTCCCCAATAAATACCAATTGCACAAAGAGCATGAGTACTTAACTCAACCCATAAAATCCAATGGCTTTTACCAATGCGGTGTAAGTAGTGACCTAAGTTAATTAAAGATATAACATAAGCCTCAAATCCACCCAGAATCACTACTAAATATACAGGAATTAGCACTAATGTAATCAGCCACACAGATTGGATTGTGCGGATATCATGGATGAAGTGAATAACATCAGTTAACAAATAGGGGGCATTTGGTAAAAAGGCATAGAACACTAAAAATCCTAACCACCATAGCCAAGGGCGTCTCCGGTTATTGCGAAATAGCCAAATGCTTAATAGCAGAGGGATAACAGCGAGGAATAAATTCCAAGTCATCCACCGCATATTTATGCTTAACACCTGCAAAACTTTGGCTATCAATTGCTCTGTCATAGCTAATTACTCGCAAGATATTTGATTAATGGGGATTGTCTTTGTACTATTGAATAGTTGATTTAGTGATGATAAATATACAGATTATCTTAAGTGTTCTATAAAACAGGGTCAACAATTTACACAACCTGATTTATAGGGTTTTATATATTTTATTTTGCAGTATAAAATCACTCATCCAAAATTGTTTAGTGAACTACTCTAAGTAGCTAGTATAGCTAGAAAATTACTGAAAGCACATCTACAAGTAATCTTATTTGATTCGCGAGAATTAAGAAACCTCAAAACCCTTACTTTTTGATGAAAAACTGAGCTTATCACCTCTCCTCAATGATTTAGAATTGCCAGATTAGAAAAATAAGTTCTCAGTAGATGTAAAAACTACTACTAAGAACTTGCGATAAGTTTATGCAGCTGAATTTCGCTCTTGTCCTAGCTCTTAGGTAGATTACAATCTACCTTGCGCTGATTCCCGAATTATTTAATTGGTAGTTGTAGAAAATTGCTATGCTGCTATTTCGTTAGTTTTGCGATTGCCTCCGGCACTGCGCTCCGCGCAATCGCCTACGGTGGGCGGAACGCCATCTCTACGAGAGGCTGCGCCAACGCCTACTGCTAGACGCTGCTGTAATTGCACTAGTTCCAACTCAACCTCATTTTGCAAGCGTTGCAGTAAGATGAAATCCTCTAGCTCGATAGTGTTATCTATATTGTTAGTCAATAATTCATCGATTTGCTGGAGACAAGTTTCTAAACCTGCGGCGAATTGATCATAAGTAATGGCGAGGTTTTCTGCATCAGCTTTACTAGGATCATCAATACAGCCATAGAGTTTCCCCATATCCACCTGTAGAAATTCTGGTGGTGTAATGTCAGCATGGGGAAATGTTGGAAATGACTCCTGTATTGAGTTTTGCCCTACTGTATCTGATTGAATAGGAGACTGCACAGGGAACTGATCAGGCACAGATGCTGGATTGCCAGTCAACACACCAGTCATCAGTAGACTTATGTCACTCATTGTATATCATTTGACTAACACCAATAATTCCTTTAACTAGAGATAATGGTGTTATTCAGGATGATTTTTAAAAAAATGTAATAAAAGTTACTAGCATTTTAAAAATTTCATAAAGTCAAGAGTCCTTAGTCATTAGTTATTCTCTCCTTTGACTGCAATACTGATTTAGTTGCTTGACAAGTACATCAGAGTCCTTACCAGCCGTTTTAGCTGCATTGGTGAGTACGGTATCAATTTCTTTTCTAGCCTGTTGGAGTTTTTCCCTACCGGATGCTGATGCTTCGGCATTTTTGGCTGCGCCAAGTGCCTGAGATGCTTTAGCGATCGCCTGACTCAGATTCTCAAATACTCTCATAAAACCGCCTTGAACTTGCTGCAACTGGGGATCTGACAACTTGAGTTCGTCTAAGGATTTAGTGATTGCTTCTAAATCTTTAGATAATTGCCAGCTTGTAATCACCTGCTGTCCTTTATTTTGATCAATTAGAGCATTTCCCTCATTTACCACTTGAATCAGCCGATGACACTGGGAAGCCTGATCTTCCGCGCAACCAGTCAGCAATAAAGCAATACTCAAACTAACAGGAACAATAACAACTCGTTTACGCCACACAAACATTCACACTCCACCAGCGATCAAATCGAGACAATATTAGCGAATAATTTTAGTTAGAGACAGGGGCTAGTACCGCAAGGCGGAATTCAAAATTCAAAATTCAAAATTCAAAATTCAAAATGAATACAGGGTAAGGTTTTCAGAGATTTTGAATGGTATGTCTATTTACGCCGTGCTGTACTAGTACCGCTACGCGGAAGTCATAGACGCGAAAGCGGCTTCCCGGAGGGTAAGTCAAAAACTGTATTTTAAGGCTTTGAACGATTGAGAATGGTATCTTTATTTCTGCCGTCTTGTACTAGAGAATAGAGATGTTGGTATTCTATAGACGAATACTGATAAGTACAATAGATAACTAGCAGTATATAATCTTTAACTATTACGCCGTAAGTCCCCCATCTGAATTCTGTACTCAGAATCAGTGGCGGGATATAAGGCGGTTGATAAGGATTGCATCTAATATTGATTTTTTGCATAGCAAAGACAAATATTAGATGTATGACGAATCAACAATTATTTTATGCGCTTACCAGAATATATATATCATGGTAAGATATGTATACCAAGGAGGTGATGTTAAGTGTTGCACAAAGTTGTACAAGTTCGTTTGTATCCGTCACAAGAACAGCAAATTCAATTAGCTCAAGCTTTTGGATGCGCTCGGTGGTGGTGGAATTATGCTCTAAATAAGTCAATTGAGACTTACAAAGAAACAGGGAAAGGGCTGACTCGTGCAGCACTCAACGCATTTCTCCCGACGCTCAAAAAAGCAGAAGATACTATTTGGTTGGCTGATTGTTATAGCCAAGTTTTACAAGCTACAACACTTAATCTAACTACAGCATACAAAAACTTTTTTGAGAAACGTGCTGGATTCCCTAAGTTCAAATCCAAGCATGGTAAACAGTCGATTCAGTATCCTCAAAACGTCAAAATTGTCGATAGCAATATCAAACTCCCAGGTAATATTGGGATAATCAAGGCCAAAATACATAGGCTAATTGAGGGGAAAATCAAGACTGTAACTGTATGTAAAACTCCATCAGGTAAATACTTTGCATCTATTCTGACTGAAGTAGAAGGTGAAAAACCTGCTATTACAGAGCGAAAGATTTACGGTATTGATTTAGGGTTGAAGCACTTTGCTGTTGTAACTGATGGTGAAAAGATTTCTAAGTACAATAATCCTAAACACCTTGCCAAGCATGAAAAAAACCTCAAGCGTAAACAGAAGAAATTAGCCCGTAAACATCAGGGGAGTAATTCAAGAAATAGATATAGAAAAGTTGTTGCCAAAGTGTACGAGCGAGTTAGTAATTCGCGGCAGGATTTTCTACATAAACTTAGTTATAAGTTGGTCAGCGATAGCCAAGCTGTCATCGTAGAGAATCTTCATGTCAAGGGCATGGTTCGTAACCACAAATTGGCAAAATCAATATCTGATGCAGGATGGGGAACATTCACCAATTTTTTAGCCTATAAGCTAGAACGCAAAGGTGGAAAGTTGGTTGAGATTGATAGATGGTTTCCCAGTTCCAAACTCTGCTCTAATTGTTTCTATCAGATTGGTGAGATGCCTTTGGATGTCCGTGAATGGACTTGTCCTCATTGTGGCACTCATCATGATAGAGATGGAAATGCAGCCATAAATATTAGAGCCGAAGGCATCAGAATGATCAAGGCGGAAGGTTCAGCCGTCTCTGCTGTAGGAGGGGAAGTAAGTCCTAAACTTGGACGAAAGTCTAGGTTTGGGCATTCCCCCGTGATTACAGAAGCCGACTCTGTACTTGGTACTCCAAGTCAGTGTGGGTAGTTCACAAACTCAACTTATCCTTCACATATCTTTACAAATAAATTTCAGCGAGAATAGTGGTCAGGGTAAATACGAGCCTGTGAAGTGGCTGATTTACAAGGAAAGAGAGATATCCCGTAAAAGCTAGTTTTTCCAAGTGCCTATTACATTGTTTGAAGTTATGTAGCCTTTTACTTACGGCGTATAAGCGACTGCGGTAAACTATGCCTTGATTATGATTCTTTCACAGAAAAGAACACTGGAAAGGAGCTGTTTTTTCAATGTCACATACCGTAAAAATCTACGATACCTGCATTGGCTGCACCCAATGTGTCCGCGCTTGCCCAACTGACGTACTGGAAATGGTTCCTTGGGATGGCTGTAAGGCTGCTCAACTAGCTGCTTCACCTCGTACAGAAGACTGTGTAGGCTGCAAGAGATGCGAAACTGCCTGCCCCACTGACTTTTTGAGCATCCGGGTTTACCTGGGCGCAGAAACAACTCGCAGTATGGGTCTAGCTTACTAAGGAACTGATTACCAGTTTTTGATTGAGCTTCTCGATTCATTGTTTCGATAGCAAGCATCTTTAGCGTTGTAGGGTGGGCGATCGCTCATCCTACAATCCCAAACTAGAAATTAATAAATATACCTAGTGGTGAAAGGAGCAATCTGCTCCTTTTTTCTTTGTGCCTTTGTGGCGACCCGACTTTTGTGCTAACAACTATACTGGATTTAATTATTCTGAAGAAAGAGTGGTGTGAGCAATGTGCGGCATAGTTGGGTATATAGGCACTCAAGCGGCGACAGAAATTTTGTTGTCTGGGCTAGAAAAACTAGAGTATCGCGGCTATGACTCCGCCGGGATTGCCACTGTTTGGGAAGGAGAGGTGAATTGTGTACGCGCCAAAGGGAAACTACATAACCTGCGTTCTAAACTGGAACAATTAGCAACTCCAGCCCAAATAGGTATCGGTCATACACGCTGGGCAACTCACGGCAAACCAGAGGAACATAACGCCCATCCCCACATGGATACGGCCATGCGAATCGCCGTTGTCCAAAATGGGATTATTGAAAATTACCGTGAGTTACGGGAGGAACTGAAAAGCAAAGGGCATCAGTTCCGTTCAGAAACCGATACAGAAGTGATTCCGCACCTGATTGCAGAATATTTCCAAAATCTCCCCTCTCCCCCTCTCCCCACCTCCCCCTCTCCCTTTCTAGAAGCAGTGCGTCAAGCAGCCAATCATCTAGAAGGGGCATTTGCGATCGCAGTAATTGCGGCTGACTATCCCGACGAGTTGATTGTTGTCCGCCAACAAGCACCCTTGGTGATAGGATTTGGTCAAGGTGAGTTTTTCTGTGCGTCTGACACGCCGGCGATCGTTGCCTATACCCGCGCCGTACTACCCCTAGAAAACGGCGAAATTGCCCGCCTGACCCCATTGGGTGTAGAGATTTATAATTTTGCTGGCGACAGGCTAAAAAAACAGCCCCGAATGCTGAACTTGAATCCCACAATGGTAGAGAAGCAGGGATTCAAACATTTCATGCTCAAAGAAATTTATGAGCAGCCAGGAGTAGTTAGAGCTAGTTTAGAAGCATATTTTGATCACGATAAGGTGAATCTGGGCTTACCAGAGGATTTTTACGCAGATTTAGAGCAGATTCATATTGTCGCCTGCGGTACAAGTTGGCACGCCGCCTTAGTAGGCAAATATTTACTCGAACAACTAGCAGGAATTTCCACTCAGGTACACTACGCCTCTGAGTATCGCTATGCACCATCACCCCTGACTCCAAATACATTAATTATTGGTGTTACCCAATCAGGTGAAACCGCCGATACTTTGGCGGCTTTAGGCATGGAAAAAGAACGTCGCCAAGGGCAAGCACCCCAATATCAAGCCCGACTCTTAGGCATTACCAATCGTCCCGAAAGCAGCCTCGGTTTGATGGTCTCTCATATTATCAATACCCTAGCAGGCATTGAAATTGGCGTAGCCGCGACCAAAACCTTTACCGCCCAACTGATGGCGTTTTATGCCTTAGCCTTGGATTTAGCTAATCGCCGCCAGCTATTAGCACCAGAAAAATTAATAGAGATTATTCAAGGATTGCGCCAGATTCCCCAAGCAATTGAGGACACTTTAGAACGTCAGGTTGAATTAACTGAACACTTAGCCCATGAATTTGCTGAAACCCAAGATTTCATCTTTTTAGGTAGAGGGATTAACTTTCCCATTGCTTTGGAAGGGGCATTGAAATTAAAAGAAATCAGCTACATTCACGCGGAAGGTTATCCGGCTGGGGAAATGAAACATGGCCCCATTGCTTTATTAGATGCCAAAGTGCCGGTAGTTGCGATCGCAGTGCCTGGTAGTGTGTATGAAAAAGTGATTTCCAATTCTCAAGAAGCCAAAGCCAGAGATTCTCGCTTAATTGGGGTAACACCAGTCAACGATGGCGAAGCGGCGGAAATATTTAACGATTTGCTCCCTGTTTCATCAGTGGATGAATTATTATCACCCATCCTCACAGTAGTACCATTGCAACTATTGGCTTATCACATCGCCGCCCGTCGCGGTTTGGATGTCGATCAGCCTCGGAATTTAGCTAAGAGCGTCACGGTAGAATAGTATAATTTTATACTTTTAAATTTAAAACAATTGGCTTCTAAACAAGTTATATTACTTGCAGAAGCTATTTTTTATGGCTAAGTACAGCGAACATATAATGTAATATTATAAATCCTATATTGAACAACGGATTCACGGTGAAGGCTTAAATCAGGCACTAACTCGCATTAGAAGAGATTTGACTTAATAATGGTTTACTGGATAATGGAAAACTTGGCAGCACTGACAGATTAGTTAGATGATTATTCGTGGAATTTGACCATGAATACAGTTTGCACTGGACAAAATGGGAAATTGCTGGTGCTAGGTGCTGCTAGTTATTACAGATGATGCGTCTACCTTGGAGTTTTGAATGGCCAGAACGGAAAAAGTAAGAAAGCTTGCTGGTTTTATTTGGAGTATTGCTGAACTTTTACGCGGAGATTATAAGCAAGCTGACTATGGTAAAGTCATACTGCCGTTCACGGTGTTGCGTCGATTAGACTGTGTTTTAGAGCCAACAAAGGCGGTAGTGATGGACTTTTACGAAACGAAAGTAAAGTCCATGAAGAATTTGAAAAATCCTGAACCATTACTTAACCAAAAAGCTGGGGTAACTTTTCACAACATTAGCCAGTTTACCTTTCAAAAACTCAAAGCAGATCCAGATAATGTAGCTGCTAATCTCAAAAACTTTATTAATGGCTTTTCTGTCGCTGGCAGAGAAATTATCGAATATTTTAACTTTAATGACCAAATTAATCGTTTAGATGAAGCTAATCTGTTATTTTTAATAGTCAAAAAATTTGCTGAAATCAATCTACATCCTGATGAAGTAGACAGCATGGAGATGGGCTATGTTTTTGAGGAATTGATTCGCAAATTTTCAGAAGAATCTAATGCAACGGCGGGGGAACACTTTACACCGCGTGAAGTTATCCGGCTGATGGTGAATCTGCTGTTTCTTAATGATAGAGATAGTCTCACTCAAAAAGGTATTGTGAAAACCATCTATGATCCTGCTTGTGGAACTGGTGGGATGCTGTCTGTAGCAGAAGAGTATATTAAAGAACTTAATCAAGATTCCAAGCCTGTAGTTTTTGGTCAGGAAATTAATCCTGAATCCTACGCAATTTGTAAATCTGATATGTTGATAAAAGGTCAAGATATCAGCAATATTAAGTTTGGCAATACTTTCACTACTGACGGTTTAGCACAGGAAACATTTGACTATATGTTGTCTAATCCGCCCTTTGGTGTGGAATGGAAGAAGGTTCAAACATACGTCAAAAGTGAGTACGAAAAGAAAGGATTTGATGGACGTTTTGGAGCAGGTTTACCCCGAATTTCTGATGGTTCTTTCTTGTTCCTGCAACACATGATTTCTAAGATGAAGCGGGATAATGGCGGTTCTCGAATTGCTATTGTCTTCAACGGTTCACCGCTATTTTCTGGGAGTGCTGGAAGTGGTGAAAGTGACATTCGCAAATGGATTATCGAAAACGATATGCTAGAAGCGATCGTTGCTATGCCAGATCAATTATTCTATAACACTGGAATTTACACATATATTTGGATTGTCACCAATTACAAAAACCCAAAGCGTAAAGGCAAGATACAGCTTGTTAATGGGATTTATTATTACAGAAAAATGAGCCGCAGCTTGGGCAATAAGCGTAATGAAATTGGGGATGGTGAAGATGGTAAGCCCAATCAAATCGTAGAAATTACCCGCATTTATGGCGAGTTTCAGCAAGATGCTAAACGCAAACTTGAAGTAGATGGCAAAGAAAAGGATGTCATTGTTAGCAAGATTTTTGATAACGAAGACTTTGGTTATTGGCGCATCACTGTAGAACGTCCGCTAAGGCTTAATTTTCAGGTGAGTGATGAACGTATAGCTAAGTTAGAAACTGAAACCGCCTTTATGAATTTAGCTGAGTCTAAAAAACGGGGTGGGGTTGCTTTACGAGAAATTGAGGAAGGGAAGCAGTTACAGGAATTAATTAAAGAAGCGTTGCGGAATTTGGGCGATTGTCTCTACAAAAATCGGGATGAGTTTGAAACAGATTTGACGGCTGAAATAAAAGCTGCTGATGTGAAAATTTCAGCCCCGGTGAAAAAAGCAATTTTGAATGCTTTAGCTGAACGGGATGAAACGGCTGATATCTGCACTGATAAAGATAGCAATCCAGAGCCAGACTCAGATTTGAGAGACTATGAAAATGTGCCGTTGAAAGATGATATTGATGAGTATATGAAGCGGGAAGTTTTGCCTCATGTGCCTGATGCGTGGGTTGATGAAAGTAAGACGAGGATTGGTTATGAGATACCGTTTACGCGGCATTTTTATGAGTATGTACCGCCTAGACCATTAGAGGAAATTGAGCATGAAATTAAGGATTTAGAAGAGGAAATTAGAGGAATGCTAGAGGAGGTGATCTAGATGAGTTTACCTGTTTTCAAAAATCGAACTATTTGGCAAAATTTACCTCAAGATTGGCAGCCAATTCGTCTGAAGTATATTTCTAGATTCGCTTATGGAGACTCATTGCCTTCAGACCAGCGCGAAGAAGGTAATATTCCTGTATTTGGCTCAAATGGGATAGTTGGTTATCACAATCTTGCTAATACATTAGCACCAACAATAGTTATTGGACGAAAGGGATCTTTTGGAAAAGTTGCCTATTCTGAGCAACCTGGATTTGCAATAGATACTACTTATTTCATCGATTATAGATACACTAAAGAACACTTACGTTGGCTTTACTATGCTTTACAAACTCTTGGGTTAGATGATTTTTCACAGGATACTGGTGTTCCCGGTCTTGCGCGAGAAAAAGCTTATGAATTTTATCTGAATGTACCACCTTACAATCTTCAAAAAGCGATCGCCTCTTTTCTAGACCGCAAAACTGCTGCAATCGCCACCCTCATCGCCAAAAAACAACGCCTCATTCAACTCCTGGAAGAAAAACGCATCGCCCTGATTAACCAAGCCGTAACCAAAGGGTTAAACACCAACGTTCCAATGAAAGATTCTGGTATTCCTTGGATTGGTAAAATTCCTGAGCATTGGAAAGCTGTACTTATTAAAAGAGTGGCATCTGTATTTGTACCTCAGCGCAATAAACCAGAGCTTAACGAGGAAATTGGCTACCCCTGGATCACGTTAGAGGAAGTTGGTCAGAGATTTGTAGAAAATTCTAATAGAGGATTTCGAGTTTCAGATGATGCTGCTCGCGAAGCTGGTAGTAAAGCACTTCAAGCAGGTGCTGTAATTACAGGTTGTGTAGGTACTTTTGGTACAGCCTCAATTACTAAATCATATGTAATAATCAATCAACAAATTCAAGCCTATATTCCTAAAAAAATAGAATCTGATTTCCTCCGTTACTGTATTTTAAATTCAAGCATTTATTTCAAATCTATAGCTACAGCAACAACTATTGCATACGTTAATAAAGAAGGTTTTGAAGAACTTCCAATACCACTTCCTCCTAAACAAGAACAAACTTTGATAAGCCAGTGGCTCAACAAAAATATTCAGCAGATTGAGCGACTAAAAATAAATATTGAGCTTCAAATAGATCGGCTTCAAGAATATCGTCAATCTCTTATCACAGAAGCAGTCACAGGCAAAATTGATGTCAGGGAGGAGGTGACGGCATGACTCTTTGTGTTGCCTGGATTCGCCAAAAAAATAATGTTGAAGAGCTAGTATTTGCAACAGATAGTTCTTTAACTGGGGGAGAAAAATGGAATCAAGGTATTAAATTATTTGAATTACCCAGAACAGATTGTTTAATTTGCTTTGCTGGTGAGACAGGTCGGGCTTATCCATTAATCTTAAATCTAATTTCTTCTATCAAGCTGAATAGACGTTTGCAAAGTTCGCGCACTGATGTTGAAGAGGTATTAAATTATCTTTCTTCTGTTTTTACTTCATTAGTATCCACTATTATCAACGAAATTTCAGGGCTAGATATTCATGAACTGAGAGCCGGAGCTAAATTTCTTTTTGGTGGTTGGAGTTGGTTAGAAAGCCGTTTTCGCATCTGGCAACTTTATTACTCAAAAGATGCCGAAGGATTTGTATTCAAAGAATGTACTGATGAACCAAATAAAAATCGTATTTACACTTTCTTAGGCGACCCAATTGACCTAGCTAATCTTGCATCAAGAAATTACAAAAAGTTAGTTTATGATAACGATAAGCAAGATGATAAAATGGATATGGAGCCGCTACAAGTTCTCATAGAAATGTCCAGAGATAAAGAAATTAGAACCGTAGACGGAGCGATTCAAATTGCTAAAATTTATAAATCTGGAACTTCAGAATTTTTTGGCATTAATTGGCCGTCCAGAGAAGGAAAACCCCACTTTCAGGGTAGAAGCTTTAATCCACATAGTAAACCTGAAGTTCGATATTTTGACCCCGATACACTCACTCTGATAGAAGACAAGCTACCGAATATCATTGAAGACATAACTAGATTCAGTCAATTAGAAGACTTTGATTTTATTCGTTCTTGTTATGGTGTAGATGGTAGTTTAAAAGAAAATATTCCTGATAATGACCGTGAACGACTGATTTATATATTCCGCGAAGCGGCTTATCAGTATTTCATAGAAGAAACTAAAAGCAAGGAGAGTTCAGGCTCATGACCAGCTAAATTACTGAATGAAATTTTTAAGCTGCCATACTTCATGATTGCTATTATTAAATAAGCTTAGTAGTAATTAAATTTATGGTAATCAATTTCTCTTCCTTAACGCTACCTCAGTCTGAAAATCTAAAGTTACATATCCTAGTAGAACGTAATACTGAGGGAAATGTAATAGCTTCTGTCCTAGAATTTCCTAATACTCAGGTTGAAGCATCTACTCAAGAACAAGCTGTAGAAGAATTGAAAAAAATTTTGTCAACTCGTCTTGAAAAAATAGAAATTATTCCAGTAGAAATTCATTTACCTCAAAGCGAAGCAGAAACCCCCTGGATGAAATTTGCAGGTGTGTTTAAAGATGATGCAGATTTTGCGGAAATTGCAGATAACCTGAGAGCAGAACGTAACATAATAGATGAAGATTAACAGGCTGAAGTTTATAGCCAGATTGAGAAAAAAGTATGAGTCTTTATATACTTGACACAGACCATGTTTCGCTTTTACTCCAAGGAAACCAAGCTGTTATATCTAAAGTTGCTCAAGTTTATCCCCATCTGGCTATCACCATTGTCACAGTGCAAGAAATTTTTAACGGGTGGGTGGTCAAAATTAATGACCGGGCTGAATCTGGCAAATTAGTAAACCTTTATACTAAACTGTGGACTACTCAAGAATATTTCAAAGGAGTCAGAATACTCAATTTTGATACTGCTGCCTACACTTGCTACCAGGGTTTACTTAGAGAAAACCAGCAACTCAATAAAAAAAGACTACAGAAAGATTTGCGAATAGCTGCAATTGCCCTTTCCATAAATGCAGTGATGGTTACTCGTAACCAAAAGGATTTCTCTCAAATTCCCAATTTGGTGCTGGAGGATTGGACAAAGTAAAACAGAGGAATTTCTACAAAATGACAAGCCAAACTACTGAACGCGCTTTTGAAAATGCCATAGTTGACTTCCTCATTAACAATGGCGGCTATCAATTAGCCAATGCTGGCAACTTTAGCCGCGAATTAGCATTTGATAAAGCCACCATTTTCCAATTTATTCAAACTTCCCAACCAGAAGCATGGCGAAGGCTTTCAGATATTCATGGCTTGGCTGTAGAACCAAAGTTTATTCAAAGGCTCTATGTAGAATTAGAATTACGGGGGATGCTAGACGTACTGCGCTATGGTATCACTGACTATGGTATACGCTTCAAACTGGCATTTTTCAAACCTGCCAGTGGTCTAAACCCCGATACTTTAGCACTTTATAACCAAAACATTCTCACCATAACTCGTCAGGTGCGCTACAGTGACCAACACGACAACTCAGTAGATTTACTGTTAAGTATCAATGGCTTGCCAGTCGCCACAGCAGAATTAAAAAACCAGTTTACCGGACAAGATGTAGATAAAGCCAAGCGACAATATATGCAAGACCGGGATTACCGGGATTTGTTATTTCAATTCAAGCGGCGTGCTTTAGTACATTTTGCTGTAGACCCGGATGAAGTCTGGATGACTACCCGCATTAATAGCAGTAACACCCGTTTTCTACCCTTCAACAAAGGTTACAACAAAGGTGCAGGCAACCCACCCAACCCCAACGGCTACAAAACCGCCTATCTTTGGGAAGATATCTGGACAAAAGACAGTTGGCTAGACATTGTGGGTCGTTTTTTACATCTTGAGCAAGAAAACATTAAACTCGACGGTAAATCTGCCAAAAAAGAAACCCTCATCTTTCCTCGGTTTCACCAATTAGATGCTGTTCGCAAACTAACCGCAGATGCCAAAGTTAAAGGAACAGGAAATGACTACCTGATTCAGCATTCTGCTGGTAGTGGTAAAAGTAACTCCATTGCTTGGTTAGCATATCAACTTGCTAGTTTATATAATGACCAAGATGAGCGAGTTTTTGATTTAGTCATCGTCATCACCGATAGAAGAGTATTAGACCAGCAACTGCAAGACACGATTTATCAATTTGAGCATAAGCAAGGTGTGGTACAGAAAATTGATAAAAACTCAGCACAACTAGCCGAGGCTTTGGTTTCTGGCACTAATATCATCATTACCACCTTGCAGAAATTTCCCTTTGTCTTAGATAAGATTCGGGAAATCTTAGAAAAAAACAACATTGCCAAACTACCAAAACGCAATTACGCCCTCATAGTGGATGAAGCCCACAGTTCTCAAAGTGGCGAAGCATCCAAAAAAATGAAAGAAGTCCTTTCTCTCAATGACCTCAGCCGTTCAGCCCAAGAAGAAAGCACGGCTGAGGAAGAAGAGGACATTGAAGACAATATCCGCAAACAGATGCGTATTCGTGGTAAACAACCGAATTTGAGCTTTTTTGCTTTCACCGCCACACCCAAACAAAAAACCCTGGAAGACTTCGGCCACATGAACGCCCAAGGTCAACCAGAACCCTTTCATCTGTATTCCATGCGCCAAGCAATTGAAGAAGGGTTTATTATGGATGTGTTGCAGAACTACACAACCTATAAAACTTACTTCCAAATTTCTAAAGCGATCGCAGATGACCCTAAAATTAATACAAAGAAAGCAAGTAAAGCTATAGCCCGGTTTTTATCGCTGCATCCACATAACTTAGCGCAGAAAACCGAAGTGATTATCGAACACTTTCGCCAATGCGTCATGCACAAAATTGGTGGAAAAGCTAAAGCAATGGTAGTTACTGCTTCTCGCCCTCACGTAGTCCGCTATAAAGAAGAATTTGACAACTATTTAAAAAAACAAGGTTACGTTGATATCAAAGCATTGGTAGCTTTTACCAGTTTTACCGATAGAGAAACAGCTATTAAATATACTGAATATGATATCAACGGCTTTGGGGAATGGGAATTACCTGAAAAGTTTGAAACTGGTGAATATCAACTTTTAATAGTAGCGGATAAGTATCAAACTGGTTTTGACCAGCCATTATTACATACAATGTACGTCGATAAAAAACTTTCTGGAGTCAAAGCCGTACAAACTTTATCTCGCTTAAATCGCACTTGTTCAGGAAAAGAAGATACTTTTGTTTTAGATTTTGCTAATGAAGAGCAAGAAATTATTGATGCTTTCCAGCCTTATTATGAACAAACAACACTAGCATCAACTACAGATCCTAACCGACTATATGACTTAAAAAATAGATTAGATAGCTACCAAATTATCTGGAATAGCGAGGTAGACGCTTTTGCACAGGTATTTTTTAAATCTCAGGCGAAGGCAAGTAAACGAGATCACAGCCGACTTCATTCTTTAGTTGATCCTGCTGTTGACCGTTTTAAGGGCTTGAGTGAAGAACAGCAAGATGATTTTAAAAATAGTCTCACTGCATTTATTAGATTATATGCTTTTTTGTCCCAAATTATGCCGTTTGTAGATGAAGAGCTAGAGAAATTCTATGCTTTTACTCGCCTCCTACAAACTAAGTTACCAAAACGTAGCCAAAGCGAAGTTTTTAAACTCACTGACGAAGTTGCACTAGAATATTATCGATTAGAAAAAATCCGAGAAGGTCGAATTGTCTTAGAAAAAAATACAGCATCACATCTGCAACCAATAACTGAAGCTGGCATACCCAGAGAAAAAGATACACAAGCTAAACTCTCAGAAATTATCGATATTCTCAACCAAAGATTTCGCACCGATTTTACAGAAGCAGATAAATACTTTTTTAGCCAAATTGAGGAAGCATTGGTTCAGGATGAAGTATTATCACAACAAGCCAAAAGCAACTCAATTCAAAACTTTAAATATGGCTTTGAGGATATTTTTCTTACCAAGCTAATTGAGCGCATGGATTTAAACCAAGATATCTTTACCAAAATTATAGACGATAAAGAATTTGGTGGAGCAGTGAAGGACTGGATACTAGAGAAGGTGTATCGCAGGTTGACGCAAGATGCTAGCTAAAGGTTGATAGTCGTGCAATAGAGAGAATACTTTGTAAAAATTGGGTAGCACTAGGAGAAGAAGAGATTATGGGATGCGATCGCTGTTTACCTCCTCTACACATCACGCTATGAATAAGCTGGAAATATAATTTGTTACAAATCATTTCAAACTGCTACAGTCACCTATCCCGTACCTGTACCCCAGAATCAATAATTCTGAGTCTGGAAGTCTGATTAATATGTGTTTCTAGATATTGAGTACATTACTAATATTTGTTAAAAGATATATTTTTGTGAATGAGATAATAGTATGCGAAGTATTTTGCAAGCTAAACTAATAGCCAATAGCCACATTCACAATTAATACAATTAAGGATAATTACAAGTTTAAATGTTTGATTTTATATTCTGAAATTGAATATAGCGTTTCTCCTTTAAGTGAGGTAAAAGCACCCCAACCCCCTCCTCCCTTGCCTACGGTGTACACACAAGTCTGATAACCTAGTCCCACAACGTTTTGATCCCCCCTAACCCCCCTTAAAAAAGGGGGGAACAAGAATCAAAGTCCCCCTTATTAAGGGGGATTTAGGGGGATCAAACCACATTCTGTACCTAGCACAAAGATGTGTGTTCACGGTAGCCCTTGCAAAGAAGAGACGATGATTACCTCATGTGATGAAGAAACGCTATATATCACGACTAAATTCCTGGCTCTGGCTATTTTTGATGCTTCTATTCACGGGTTCTCTGCATCCAAATTAAACCAATCAATAGAAGTCGAGACGGGGAGAAAATAATGAATAAAAGCTTTGCTACGATTGACGGTAATGAAGCTGTTGCTCGTGTAGCTTACAAATTAAATGAAGTAGTTGCTATCTATCCCATCACCCCCTCTTCAGCAATGGGTGAATGGACGGATGCTTGGATGGCGGAAGGTCGTCCTAATCTTTGGGGAACTGTTCCTAGTGTGGTGCAGATGCAAAGCGAAGGCGGGGCGGCTGGTGCGGTGCATGGGGCGTTACAAACGGGTTCACTGAGTACCACCTTCACTGCTTCTCAGGGACTCTTATTAATGATTCCCAACCTCTACAAAATTGCGGGAGAATTAACTAGCACGGTGGTTCACGTTGCCGCTAGGTCTTTAGCTACCCATGCACTGTCTATTTTCGGTGATCATAGCGATGTGATGGCAGCCCGTGGTACTGGTTGTGCGTTACTGTGTTCGGCTTCAGTGCAGGAGAGTCAAGATTTTGCTTTGATAGCCCATGCTGCAACTTTAGATACACGAGTTTCATTTTTGCATTTCTTTGATGGTTTCCGTACCTCCCATGAAGTGCAGAAAGTCGAGTTATTGTCAGATAATGATTTACGATCGCTAATTAACGAAGATAAAATATTCGCTCACCGCGCCCGCGCCTTGACTCCAGACCGTCCATTATTACGCGGGACAGCCCAAAACCCTGATGTCTACTTCCAAGCCCGTGAAGGCGCAAACCCCTATTACAACGCCTGTCCCGAAATAGTTCAGGACATCATGGATAAATTTGGGGAACGCACAGGCAGATTTTACAAGATTTATGAATATTATGGCGCAAGTGATGCCGATCGCGTCATTATCATCATGGGTTCTGGTTGCGAAACAGTCCATGAAACTGTAGATTACCTCAACGCCACAGGTGAAAAAGTCGGCGTTCTCAAAGTCAGACTCTATCGCCCCTTTGATGTAGACAGATTTATCCAGGCTTTACCGAATAGTGTACAGGCGATCGCAGTCCTCGACCGCAGCAAAGAACCAGGAAGCGCGGGAGAACCGTTATATCAAGATGTAGTTACAGCCATTCATGAAGGATGGGGTGTAGGGGTACAGGGGTGTAAGGGTGTAGGGGAAGAAAATACTATCACCACTCCCAAAGTTATTGGTGGAAGGTATGGGTTATCGTCGAAGGAATTTACACCGGCGATGGTGAAGGCTGTGTTTGATAATTTAGCTCAAGCTACGCCGAAGAATCACTTTACTATCGGGATTAATGATGATGTAACGCATACATCCCTGGTGTTTGACCCCAACTTCTCCACCGAACCCGATAACGTTGTCCGGGCGATGTTCTACGGTTTGGGTTCTGATGGGACAGTGGGAGCTAACAAAAACTCAATTAAAATTATTGGGGAAGGAACAGACAACTACGCCCAAGGCTATTTTGTCTATGATTCCAAAAAATCCGGCTCAATGACCGTTTCTCACCTGCGCTTCGGTTCTCAACCCATCCGTTCTACCTACCTGATTGACCAAGCTAACTTTATTGGTTGTCATCACTGGGGATTTTTGGAACGCATAGATGTATTAAAAGCGGCTGTGTCTGGGGGAACTATATTAGTTAATAGTCCCTATGATGCTGATACAGTCTGGGAACATCTACCCCTAAAAGTCCGGCGACAAATTTTAGACAAGCAACTCAAACTCTACGTCATCAACGCCAATCAAGTCGCCCGTAATAGTGGTATGGGTGGCAGGATTAATACTATCATGCAGGTATGTTTCTTTGCCTTAGCGGGAGTATTGCCACAAGAACAGGCGATCGCTAAAATTAAACAAGCGATTGAAAAGACTTACGGTAAAAAAGGCGCGGAAGTTGTCCGCATGAACCTACAAGCGGTAGACCAAACCCTAGAGAATTTACATCAGGTGCAAGTCCCCATCAAGGAAAAAGGCAAATGGATAGATGAAGATGAATCTACCCAAAGTCCCTTTCCCAGCAGCGTCCCGGCATTTGTACAGGAAGTTCTGGGTAAAATTATGGTGTGGCAAGGTGATGACTTACCTGTCAGTACATTACCACCAGATGGGACATTTCCCACAGGCACAGCGAAATGGGAAAAACGTAACGTTGCTGAAGAAATCCCCGTATGGGAAACAGATATCTGCGTTCAGTGTAGTAAGTGTGTAATGGTTTGTCCCCATGCGGCGATTCGCGCTAAGGTTTATCAACCGAGTGAATTAGTGAATGCACCGTCTACTTTCAAGTCAGTCAACGCCAAAGATAAGGACTTCGCTAACCAAAAATTTACCATCCAAGTAGCCCCAGAAGACTGTACAGGCTGCGCTATTTGTGTGAATGTCTGCCCAGCCAAAAATAAATCTGAGCCATCTTTAAAAGCGATTAACATGGCGCAGCAGCTACCTTTACGGGAACAGGAAAGGCAAAATTGGACTTTCTTTTTGAATTTACCCAACCCTGACCGACGACAGTTAAAACTCAACCAAATTCGCCAACAACAACTGCAAGAACCATTATTTGAATTTTCTGGTGCTTGTGCTGGTTGTGGTGAGACACCTTACCTAAAATTATTAACACAACTATTTGGCGATCGCGCCGTCATTGCTAACGCCACAGGTTGTTCCTCAATTTACGGCGGAAATCTCCCCACCACCCCTTGGACGAAAAACGCCGCAGGACGCGGCCCTGCATGGTCGAATAGTTTATTTGAAGATAACGCCGAATTTGGTTTTGGCTACCGTCTCTCACTAGATAAGCAAACAGAATTTGCGGCGGAACTATTACAACAGTTCAGCACCGAAGTAGGGGATAATTTAGTTAATTCCCTCCTCAAAGCCGAACAAAAAACCGAGACTGATATTTGGGAACAGCGCGATCGCGTAGAGTTGTTAAAGCAACAGTTGGATAAAATCCAGACTTTTGACCCCAATCTCAAATCCAAAATCCACAACCTCAAATCTCTTGCTGATTACCTAGTGAAGAAAAGCGTCTGGATTGTCGGCGGTGATGGTTGGGCTTATGATATTGACTTTGGTGGTATTGATCATGTGTTAGCCAGTGGTCGCAACGTCAATATTTTGGTCATGGATACAGAAGTATATTCCAACACTGGGGGACAATCTTCCAAAGCCACCCCCCGCGCAGCCGTCGCCAAATTCGCCGCCAGTGGTAAGCCTGCGCCGAAGAAAGACTTGGGTTTAATGGCGATGAACTACGGTAATGTTTACGTGGCAAGTGTAGCATTAGGCGCAAAAGATGACCAAACACTCAAAGCATTTATAGAAGCTGAAGCCTTTGACGGGCCATCATTGATTATTGCTTACAGCCATTGCATCGCCCACGGCATCAACATGACCACCGGGATGAACCATCAAAAAACCCTGGTAGAATCAGGACGCTGGTTATTGTATCGTCATAATCCATTGTTGCGAGAACAGGGCAAAAATCCCTTACAGTTAGATATGCGATCGCCTACTCAATCAGTAGAGCCATCCATGTATCAAGAAAATCGCTTCAAAATGCTCACCAAGAGTAAACCAGAAGTTGCTAAAACACTGCTAGAACAAGCACAAGCTGAAGTTGATGCACGTTGGCAGATGTATCAATATTTAGCGAATAGGTAGTAGTTGCTCTTTTCCATAACCCTGATTTCTTCAAGAAGTCAGGGTTATAATTTTTCTGCTAATTCAAAATTGATTTATAATGAAAAATATAAAATAATTGTACTTTATCATTTTATGCGAACTGTAGCAATTCAATTACCAGAAACAGTTTTTTCAGCACTTCGCAAAAACCCTGAAGAATTTGTTCAAGAAATGCGAATTGCGGCATCTGTCAAATGGTATGAATTAGGTGAAATATCACAAGCTAAAGCATCAGAAATTTCTGGACTGACTCGTGCTGAATTTATCAATGCTTTAGCACGCTATCAAGTGGATTTTATGCAATATACTGCCCAAGAGTTAGCAGAGGAACTGATGAATGCCGATTAGTCGCGTCATTGTTAACTCTTCACCTTTAATTGTTCTTTTAAAAAGTCAACAAGCTCAATTAATTCCACAATTATTTACAGACATTTTAGTACCATCCGGTGTTATTGAAGAAGTTACAAAAAAAAATGACACAGCATCAAAACTATTACCTAGTATTTCGTGGATACAAACAGTAGAAGTGAATATTATTGTACCTGAAGTAGCAGCTTGGGATTTGGGAAAAGGAGAATCACAAGTATTGAGTTTGGCACTACAAAATTCAGAATTTGCTGCTATTGTTGACGATAGGGCAGCACGCCGTTGTGGTCAAGCTTTAGGAATTACTACCATTGGGACAGGAGGTTTGCTGATATTAGCAAAAAGACGTGGATTAATCTCCAGCATATCTCCTGGAATCCAAGCTCTGCGTGATGCTGGTTTGTGGCTATCTGATAATTTGGTCTATTTGCTAAAACAACAAGCAGGAGAATAAGCAATTATGGATTTGGATATAGATGATTGACATTTTCATCTATCAGATATTTCAGTGTCATGTATTTCTTTCTTCGCTTGCCTTGCGGCTCGGAGTTGGCGGAGTTTTTCTGATACTGGTGGGGGATTAAGTCGCTGCTGTTCTCTCATTCTATGACCATGTTCTAGCCAGTTTCTCATGTAAGCACTGACATTTTCTTGGTTTTGCAAATAGTAAAGAATAGTCGCATATACTTGTTCTAAGGAAATTGATTGATGTGTTTGGGCAATTTCCTCTGGAGAGCGTCCACAATCAATACATTCATAAAGAATGGTTTCAATTCCTATTCTTGAGTTTTTTAGTCTAATGTCTCCAGGAGAGAGAAAGTTAAAATACTCTGCAATATTCTTTGTATCTTGAACTTGATTTGTATTCATAGTTTTATAACCTCATAGAAAGCTAATCCAAATATTCAATAACTATCCTTCTTGTTTTATTTTCTGGCATAAATTTGCAAATATGCTTTTATGCCTAATTATGTGTTTATCATTATTTTTACAGATTATAGCAACGTAAAACGATTCTTTCTTATATAGTTTTAGATTGCATTTCATATCATCCGTAATTATAGTTTAGCTGAATCAAATTCAATACCACGACGTGCAAAATATTTATCAATGTTAATCTGCACAAATAAATCCTTGAGTTCTTCGGCAATCTCTTGAGGTGGATTTCCTGATAAAGCTATGGCAATTAAACGTTCTGCTGCTGCAATTTCTCCACAGTCAATCGCTAAAGTTGCGGCACTACGATGTAATACTGAACGTGTAGGTTCTGCTGCCAGGTTATTGACGATTAATTCTGCTGCTAAACGTTCTTTTTCAAATGCTTGTTTGGAGAGTTTTAAAGCTGAAACAGAGTCGCCTTTTAGTTTAGCAACTTGTGCCATTTCAGCGAAATCCATTGCTTGTTTATGTAAATCTTGAATCTGATTCATTATGACCATCAATCAAAAAAAACTCATCCTCGCCAATTATCGATTAATAAAGGATATCCTAATGCTTGAATGTTCTGATAATGTCTAGTATTACCTGTTACTAAAACTAAGTTATTTGCGATCGCTGTAGCAGCTATTAAGACATCTGCTAATCCGATTGGCTTTCCTGATGTTTCTAAATCTGCTTGAATCAAACCTGAAAGTTCTGCACAGCTTTGGTCTAAAGGCAAGATTTCTAGTTGAGACAAATCTGTTGAAAATTCTTGAATGCGGTCATTTCGATTTATTCTCCTCCATCCCTTGATAATTTCTGAAACAGTAATTACAGAAATTGTGTACTGTTGCCATATACCTATGTAACCAATGGCTTTAGCATTTATTTTAGGATTTTTTAACTTACGAATTTCTGATAAAATATCCGTATCAATTAAAGATTTTCTCACACCTAACTTTAGTCTCTACAATTCCTATCTCTTAAAATATCTGCAACCATTTTATCAACTAATTCGGCTTCATCAGCCCATTTGCCGATAAATGTATCATTAAGAATTTCTGGTTGTGTTAATTGCTCAATCATTGCTTTGATTATGTCAGAAATTTCGCAATTATAAGTTTGTGCCAATTGGTTAATTTTTGCAAATGTTTCTTGATCGAGTTCTATTTCTAGTTTCTGCATAGGTAATTAAGAAGTTTTAAATTAACAGCTTATATTAATTATAAGTGAATGGATTTTGTTTACCGCCGAAACCAAGAGCGAACCCAACGCCACAACCGACGCAACCACGCCCAAAAACCACGGCTAGTAACTACAGGCGTTTGTGGTTGAGATAGACGCTCAATTGCATCGTTGCAAAGTTGTACATTGGCATCAAGTTCCATTTTTTGATAAAGTTCACGGGCATTGCGATAAGCACCAAGCGCGTCTGATTGTCGGTTGCCGTTTTCTAATGTCAAACCTAAATTAAACCAGGTGATCGCTTCCCCTCGAATATCGCCAATCTCCCTAGATATTTCCAAAGACTGCTGAAAGAAGTCAATAGCCTGTGGGTATTGCCCCTGTTCTAAGTAAGCAGCACCTAAATTCATTAAGGATTTGCCTTCAGAATTGCGATCGCCAATTTCTTTAGTTATCTTCAACCATTGCTGAAAAAAGTCAATCGCCTGTTGGTACTCTCTTAAAGAGAAGTAAATATTACCTAAACCGCCAAAGGTAATTCCTTCACCACTGCGGTCGCCGATTTCTCTGCTTATTGTCAAACACTGCTGGTAAAAATCAATCGCCGGTTGATACTCTCCTAAAGAAAAATAAGCATTGCCTAAACCACCCAAGGCAGTTCCTTCTGCTTTGCGATTGCCGATTTCTTTTGCTATCTTCAAATGTCGCTTGTGGTACTCAATTGCCTGTTGATAGTATCCCAAGGAATGGTAAGCAATAGCTAAACCCCCAAAGGCAATTCCTTCGCCATTACGATCGCCGATTTCTCTAGTTATCTTCAAACATTGCTGGTGAAACTCAATTGCTTTTTGGTATTGTCCCAAGGAACTGTAAGTGATTCCTAAGTTTCCCAAAGCACTTGCTTCGTCATTGCGATTGCCTATTTCTCTGCTTATTGTCAAACAATGCTGGTAGGAATCAATTGCTTGTTGGTATTGCCCTAAAGAATCATAAGCATTACCTAAATTCCCCAATGCAGCTCCTTCAGCACGACAATTACCGATTTCTCTGGCTATCTTTAGTTGTTCTTGGTGAGACTCTATTGCTTTGTGGTATTGCCCCAAAGATTGGTAAGCATTGCCCAATGAAGTGAGAGCAACCCGATAATTCCAATTTTCTTTTATCTTTCTGTTTGTTGCCCATGTTTCTACCAACTGCCCCCATAGGTCTACTTGGGCGGTATAGCAGGGCGAACGCATCTAAATATTAAGGAGCGATAATCAAGGTGGAATTCGCC